>CADBXS010000082.1 GCA_902798705.1 uncultured Bacteroidales bacterium | reverse complement strand
AAGGGGGTTGACTGGCAGTTCACAAATGAGGAAGCAAGGATTAAGCTAAAACACTTGTATCCTTTAATAAACTTTTAGACTTTACAAACTACTAGTTGCCGAAGGCTCGTCATCGAATCATCGAGCCTTCGGCGTTGCGATGTCGAAGGTTCGCCGTGTCAATGCCGAGGGCTCGGCATTTTAGTAAAAACAAAGGGAAAGGTCAGTAGAATCAAATGTGTGGTTTAGTTCAATTGAAGAAATGATTCAGTATGAACAAGGAGAAATCGTTCCTATAATTTTAATATTCAAAAATTCTTGTTCAAAATATCTTGTATTTCAAAATAATTGTGTAATTTTGCAAATGAGATGAGAATTGTATCACATAGAAAGCTGGTTGAGTTCTATAGTTCAGAAGGACATGGAGATGCACAAGCTGCCCTTGAACGATGGTACGACACGGCAGAGCGAGCACAGTGGAAGAGCCTATCGGACATTAAGGTTGACTTCCCTGCGACTGACTATGTGGGTAATCAGCACTATGTGTTTAACATCAGAGGAAACAAATACCGACTAATTGTTGTGATTAAATTCACAATAGGTCATATTTTCATACGCTTTGTTGGTACGCATAGCGAATATGATAAGATTGACGCATCAACGATATAACGAAAGGAGGGACACGATGATGAGTAAGATAACAAAAGAACAATATGAATTTGCTTTGGCAAGAATAGAGGAGTTGTTGCCAATGGTTGACGATAACACGCCAGCCAATGACCGCAATGCTATCGAACTGACAATGATGTCGGACGTGGTGATTGAGTACGAGAAAGAGCATTTCCCTATCAGCAAGCCTACCGTATCTCAGCTAATACAACTATCGCTTGAAGAAAAGCGGATGACACAAAAGCCCTGAAGATAGCCCGTCTGCTATGCACAACCTTGGGCATTACCCCTGCCGCCATGTTAGGCTGCTAAATATAATAGAAAAACAAGCGATGCAACATTTGAGTTACATCGCTTGTTTCTTAATGCTCATCCTTGTTTAAAACTTGGCTCCTAACCGTTTATCAGTTATGTACGCAATTCTTAGCTATTTTTAGCCAAGTAAATCGCGTGGTCTGAGGCGATAAAAGGCGATTCATTGGAGGGGCAGACAAACAAACCATCGTGTACAAAATCATAATGTGTCCCTCTTTACCGAGCTATCTATTAAACAATGCTGTCTTATTTCTTGATATTGAGTCTCGTCAACTTTAATAGTTCGAGTGCTAGTTGACAAACATAGCGCAACTATAGAAACGACAACAGCGAATCCTGATATTACTATAGCCAGTACTGTCCACTTATTAGCTTTCTGAGCTTCTTTTGTTTGTTCTTGTGCCTCAATCGTTTGCTTTGAACTTTCATATGTTTGTTTTCGGAATTCCTCAAGTTGCATTCTACTATAATATTGAGACTGTAGTTCTCGTAATATATTAAGAAAATGCGGAAGCAAATCTGGATAATAACCTTTTTCAGATTGTTTTGTGAGTTCATCATTTTCTATAAATACTGGGGAAATTGTCAAATCTATCCAATCAGGAAAAGGCTCGCCATTCTCTGTACAAAAGCTCTTAATAACATTCTTGGCTTTATCAATATATTCTTTCTTTCCTTTTGGTGAAGAAGATAATGATGCAACTCCCTCTATGAGAAGTGAATCCAATATGTCTATTTGCTTATCAGTAATTGTCATATCCTTACATCTTTTTTTTCTTTATTGGAATCTTTAATTTATGTTCATCTATCTTGAATAGCAGAGATTTTTCCATTATCAAAGTAAACGTATTTTGTTGTATATACCCATTGCTCATAGTTCCCATATCGAGTAGAGGTGTGGTTTATGCTTTCAGGTTCACCCCAACTATCTCTACACATTTGCTTTGTCATACCTATCTCCAATTGGCCTTCAGAAACAAGCTTACCCCAGTACTTTCCATACTTTACGTCAGTTCGGGATAAGAAAGTTGTCTAAAAATTTGGTAATCTGAGATTATTTTAGTATCTTTACATTTGATAATCAGTTACTTATAAAGACATCTAAAACAATTATCCCATGATTACCAATGACAAAGTTATAGAAATTTATTGTGCTACGGATGAGTTTAGCAAGAATTATGACGATGAAATAGAAAATATGCCCCTTCTCAGTTCAGATGGGAAGGCTCGCCGCAGGCGTTCTGCCACCATGTCAGACAGTGAGATTATGACTATTCTGATCATGTTCCACTTTGGCACATTCGACAACTTCAAGCACTATTATCTTCATTTCATCAAGGTTCACCTCAAAAGCGATTTCCCCGACGCTGTATCCTACAATCGCTTCGTGGAACTTGAGGGCAGGGTGTTCTTCAAGATGATGTTCTTTCTGAACCTCCACTCCTTCGGACGTTGCACGGGAATCACCTTTGTGGACTCCACCATGATACCCGTATGCCACAACCTGCGCAGGTATGCCAACAAGGTGTTCTCGGGACTTGCCACAGACGGGAAGGGAACGATGGGATGGTGCCACGGATTCAAGCTGCACTTCATTTGCAATGACAGAGGAGAAATCATACTGTTCTGTCTTACAGGTGCCAACGTGGACGACAGGGATCCAAGGGTATGGGCGGTGCTCGGAAAGAAAATCTACGGGAAGCTCTTTGCGGACAGAGGATACATCTCACCCACACTCTTCGATACGCTTTTTGCCGACGGGGTACATCTAGTAACTGGCATCAAGAGCAACATGAAGAACAAACTCATGCCTTTGTGGGACAAAATTATGCTCAGGAAGAGATACGTCATAGAGTGTATCAATCACTTGCTCAAAGACAAGGGGAACCTCGTGCACTCCAGACACAGGTCTGTGGGCAACTTTATCATGAACCTCATTGCAGCACTCGGGGCTTATTGCTTCTACGACAACAAACCAGAGGCCATACAAGGATATAGAATTGAGGATACAAAACAACTGTCATTGTTCTGATTTTATCCCGAGCTGACGTATACTTTGTAATCATACGTTTTTTCTGATTAGCAAAATATTGTTTCGATTCTTTTTCTTTTTTTTCTATGTAGGCTTGTTGTTCTATGTCAAGGAATTTACCGAGATAAAGAGGCAATCTTTCTTCTTCATGACCTTTATTCTGTGGCCAAAAACAATACTTCGTGTCCTGAATAGGATCATTAAATGGCCGCCCAATTTTATTTTCTACATATGCATAATATTTCCCTAAACTGTCATTCTCAAAAATTAGAATAATTGGACTTCTACTTTCATAATCATCATAAAGATATTCTTGATTCGTGATATTGTAAGCAGCAATATCAATGCATTTCCAAATGGTATTTTCTGGAATATCCTTATTGTATTTCTTGGTTTGAAAATTTATCAAATAATTATATTGGTCATTATCCCAAACATCTGAATAGAAAGTATGTTGATAAATAAATGTTTTCCCAACGTATCTTTGTTTCATCTTCTCGTAATAACCTAATACTATAAAGTCCCTATTCATATTACGTGTTTCACAATAGACTTTCTTTCCGTCAATTGTATCAGTTAATTCAAAAATTTCTTTATTAGTTTCAAAGTATCTCGATTTGTTGGTAATTATATTGGTGATTTTCCAATATCTATTCATACAAGTGTGCCTGGGTAATTGGGGCGTTCCGTATTTTATTTCTGGTGTATTATAGAATGCCTTATGATGAACACGAGATTTAGTGCTATCAGGAGTAACATAAAAAATAGTTTGGCCTATTAAATGATTAAAGGATTGATGGAAATTTATTGAATCGTCTCGCAATGCTTTAATATTGGTCAGACTATCATAAATAACAACATAAGGCTTTAACGTTGGTTCTGAATTTTTACTTATTACATTGATTTGTCCTTTGGAGCAAACAGCAAAAGCAAGAAATAATATAGTAAAAAAATACTTCATTGTAATTATGTGGGTATTTATATGCCATCACCCGTCGGCTTTATTGTCGTCTACTTCAAAAGGCGCAAACACTCTCCATACGACTCTCGGCTCGCCACAAGCCACTTTCCAATACGGGAAGTCTTTGCCCATATGGGGCAGTCTCAATACTAAAAGATTTGCTCGTTTTTTATAGGGTGGCGATTGAGAGTCTATTGGGCAATTTGTCTTTGCGTTCCTTGCGGATTTTAGTTACAAATGTACGAAATATATCTAACAATAGAACAATTAAGGAACAATAATTTTCTGAAATTAGCAACTCAAGCTCCTAATTGCCATTTGTACTTATCTATGAGGGGAATAGACAAAATGTTATGTCATATGTGAAATCCCTAGCTTTTTCTATGCTACCGTTTTTCTTTCATGTCCTGAACGATAAATGAGAGGTCCCGTCACACGCTCACGTTCATTGGCTTTCAAAAAATGAAGTGAGGCATTAAACACCTCATTTGCCATTTCCTCCGTGTCGGCAGTATATCACAACCGTTTTTTTTAGACTATTTTAACCAAAATTACATCCGAACTCGTGCAATAATTGCACAAGTTCCTATCTTATAAAGAAACAAATCATACTGTTTTTGACCACAAAAACACCAGCGAGACAAACAAATAATCATTGTTTATCTCGCTGGTGTTTAATTGCTTGGAAGAAAAACTACTCTCTAATTTTTTTCCTTGTTTAAAAGGAAGAAGCTTTCTTGCAGAATTTTGTTTTTGAGAGAAAGGGGATATTTTTTGTGGGAAGCTAAGAAATCTTCCACCATCGCCTTGGCTTCCTTGCTTTTGTGATTACCGAGCAGTGCTGAGCACCATTTGCCTGGGAAGAAAATGTCGGAAGTCTTTTGAATGTCGATGAGAGCTTCCAGTCCTGGGGTGATATAGGCGTTGTTGTGTGGTTCACGAAGGTGACTGGAGAGGAGGGAAAGTAGTGCCTGTGCATAGGGTTCCACTTCGCGGTTTTCGGGCTCGAGCAGTGATTCGAAAAGGATTCGCTGCGCTTCCTTGTCGGGAGTGCATCCACGCGACACGAATTCAAATTCTTTCTGTCGGTCAGCATTGATGATGCGTCCTTGCTGAGTGGCAATGATGTCCTCCCATTGTTTTGGTTTCATGATGGCAAGATGGTATGCCATTCGCATGTAGTCACGCTCGTTCAAGAGTTCGTTGTTTTGCGTGTGCCAAATGTAATAGAGTTCACCCACCACGTTCTGATTAGTAGCCGATGTACTCAAGGAACGAAGCAATTGTTGGCGAACGGCTTGGAGTTCGTGAGTCTGACTGAGTTCCCAAAGTTGGTTCTCGTAGTTGTTCCTTTCGTCTTTCTCGCTATCGAAGACCAAACGGTTGATGTAGGAGCAAAGCGTGGAAGCCAAGAGTGGATTTTCCTCGATGGAAAGGGCGGAAAAGTAGGTGTTGAAGAGTTCTTTGCGATGGATGCGATGAAGCAGATAGTTTTCGTAAAGCGTTATGGCAATGGCAAAGCGATGGAGTGCATCTTCTTGATGGGACAACATTTCTTCCATCTTGGTCGCATTACAAATTCCTTCCTTTTCATCCAAAAGGAATTGTCCGTAACCGCTACCATCGTAGTTTGGTATGAGGAAGTCTGGTTCGATGTCGATAGGGATTGCTGCAACAGATTTCTGCATATTTACCTCGATGACTTCGGCAATACTGTCGTTTTTGCCCAATGCCACCGTGAATTTCTGTTTCCAGATGATGCCGCGCTTGTATGGGTCGGATTGAGTGACAATCAGTTTGCCATCCTTGGCTGTGCAGATGATGGTCGGCATCCCTTTTTCTTTGACCCATGCCTTGTCGAATTCCTTCACTTTTGCCTTGGGATTGGCAGTGTGGAGGATTTGGATGAGTTCGTCCCATGTGGCATTGCCGAAGGTGAATTGTTTCAGATAGCGTTGCAAGCCGATGCGGAATGCCTCTTCTCCCATTTGTTCTTCGAGTTTCCGCATCATCACGGGTGCCTTGTGGTAGATGATGTTTCCGTAGAGCAGTCCTGCTTGGTTCAGATTCTCCAACTCTTGTTGGATGGGGTGGGTTCCCTTGGTGCGGTCCACGGCGTAAGCAGAGATATAGTGGTCTTTGAGGAAATTCAGTTGATGATGGATGTCGGGGAATTGCTGTTCGGCAATCTTCGATGCCATGAAGTTGGCAAACACTTCCTTGGTCCACACATCGGAAAACCAACGCATGGTGACGAGGTCGCCAAACCATATATGGGAGGTTTCGTGAGCGATGAGGTTGAGGCGTACCAGCTCTTCGTCAGGTGTGGCATTCTTGCCGAGGAAGATTTCCCAATCGGCAAACTGAATGGCTCCTGGATGCTCCATGCCTCCGAACTGATAGCCAGGAATCACTACGAATCCATAGCGGTCGAAGGGATAGGGAATGCCCGTGTATTCCTCCATCCAACGTAAAGAAAGGGCGATTTCATCGAAAACAATTGGCATTTGTGCCAGCTTCTGCTTGTCGGTTTCTCTGTAGAGACCACGGATGATGCGCCCATCTTTCTCTGCCGTCTGTTCTTGAAATTTTCCAGCGACGAAAGAGAAAAGATAAGTTGGGATAGGCGTGTTCTCCACGCTGCTCATGGTCTTCCATCCTTCGGACACGTCGAGGCTGAGATGAAACATTGCTTTCAGGTCGGGTTGGTCGAAACAAGGAAAGACACTGCGGGCATGGTCGGGTACGAAGAGCGTGTAGAGGTAATCGTCGTTGCGATTGAGTGCTGCATCTCCACAACGGAAACTCAGTCGGATTTCGTTCTTCCCCTCTTTGAGCCATTTCCTATTTATAATAATGTGTTCGTCTTGCACGCGTACTTTGCGCGTTTCTCCGTTCACGACGCAGGCTGCATCGAGCTGGGTGGAGTCGGCTTGGAAGTCAATCTGCAAATCATCCGTTCCTTTCCATTGAAACTGAAGGACTTCGTCGCCTTTCACGGCGATGTCTTTTTCGCTCGGAATCACGAAATGCAGCGTGTATTACACGTTGCTGATGGTCTTGCTTCTACTTTCTGCCAAATCTTTCGACACACCATTCTCGAGTTTCACTCTCTGTGTGAGGAAGGAACAACTGCTCAACAGAAGGAAAACAAGTAGTTTGAGGGTTCGTATTATCGCTCTTTTCATGGTTTGTGAATACTATTTTACTCTTGCAAAACTACAAATAATTTGTGAAAGACAGCGCAAGAAAAATCCATTTTTTTGACATGGAAAATAGAATCACGGAAGGGATGATTGATAAAAGACGTGAAAAAAATAAAAAATAATTATACAATAAAATAAAAAGGTGTTCGTTATTAAGGTTATGGGTTTAAAGCGAACAATTCAGAAAAGTGCCCTGATGGTGTTGCTGTTGCTGGCCTCGCAGAGTGCTTGGGCGCAGATGGACGTGCAGTTTTCCGACTACGTCCGCCTGAAGTCGTATTACAATCCTGCTGTGTCGGGTACGGATGGCTTGCTGAATGTGGTGGGTGCATACGCCATGCAGTTCGTGGGCTATGAAGATGCACCGAAGACCATGTATGTGAGTGCCGACATCCCTATCTTCTTCCTCAGTCCACGCCACGGTGCTGGTGTGAGCCTCATGAGCGACGATGTGGGTATCTTCCGCCAGCAAACCATCAGTCTGCAATATGCCTTCAACATGAAGTTGGGCAAGAAGTCGCGCTTGGCTATCGGTGTGAATGGCGGACTGATTCAGGAAACCATCGATGCCAGTGGCATCACACTGCCTGAGACGGGAAAGGACGTGGCTGCCGACCCTGCATTCCCTTCGTCGGAGGTGAAAGGTTCCCATGTCGATTTATCGGCGGGTATCTATTTCTACCATCCGAAGTATTGGGGAGGAATTTCGGTGCGCCACTTGGCAGCTCCACTGATAGAAGTGGGCGAAACGACCCTCTATCAGATAGATAGAACGTATTATTTGATGGGTGGAGGCAATATCCGCCTGAAAAATTCGTTATTCTCTTTGCATCCTTCTTTCATGGTGATGTCCGACATGAAGAACTGGAGAGAGGACGTGCAGCTGAAGGTGAGCTACGAATTTGAGGAACGGAGTTTCTATGCTGGAGTGGGGTACAGTCCCGACATCTCCACTACTTTCTTCCTCGGTGGCAAGTTCCACGGCATTGGTCTGGGCTATTCCTACCAGATGTTCACTACGGGAGTCGGGATGCTGAATGGTTCTCACGAAATCACCCTGGGCTATCAAACCGAACTGGACCTCTTCAAGAAGGGACGCAACCGACACAAGAGCGTGAGATTCTTGTAAAAACGTTTAAAGTTTAACGTTTAAAGTTTAACGAAGACACACTTCTCCGCAAAAAACTCAAAAACTTAAAACTCAAATACTCATAAACTTAAAATATGAAGAAGTTTTTATCAATCCTTTTCGTAGCAACGGTGCTTCTGCTCGCCTCCTGTATGGGTGGCACGAGCAAGTCGGGCACAGGTGGTGCTGGAGGAGAAGTGACTGGTGTGAGCGGAAGCTCGATGCAGGAACCTGCTCCTTACGGAATGGTACTCGTGAAGCGTGGTTCCCTGAAGATGGGAACAGAATCCACCGACTCCCTTTGGGGCAAGGACCTGCCAACTCGTGAAATTTCGGTCGATGCCTTCTGGATGGACGAGCATGAAGTGACCAACTCCATGTATCGCCAGTTCGTGTTCTGGGTCCGCGACAGTATTATTCGTGAACGTTTGGCCGACCCTGCATACGGTGGCGATGAATCGTATAAGATTGAGGAGGACAAGAACGGCGACCCTATCACGCCGCACCTCAACTGGAACAAGTCGATTCCGTGGAAGAACCCTGACGAGGACCAGCAGCGTGCCATCGAAAGCGTCTATACCATCCATCCGTTCACAGGCGAGCGTATGCTTGATGCCAGTCAGATGAACTATCGTTACGAGACATTCGACTATGCAACAGCTGCTCTGCGCAAGTATCGTCTGAATCCTGCCGAGCGCAATCTGAACACTGACGTGCAGGTGGACCCTAACGAGGAGGTGTTGATTTCGAAAG
This sequence comes from uncultured Bacteroidales bacterium, assembly GCA_902798705.1. Classification (GTDB taxonomy): domain Bacteria; phylum Bacteroidota; class Bacteroidia; order Bacteroidales; family Bacteroidaceae; genus UBA3839. The sequence continues at coordinate 5,026 of CADBXS010000082.1, read as the reverse complement.
ATACAGCCTACGTTGATGACGAGGGAATCATCCACCGCGAGACACTCACTCGTCCACTCTCATCGATGTGGGACTTTGTCAACACATATATTGTTAATGTCTATCCCGACACCACTTGCTGGATTAACGACTTCCAGAATGCGGAGAACGAGGTGTATATGCGTCTCTATTTCAGCCATGCCAACTACAATGATTTCCCTGTCGTTGGTGTGAACTGGGAGCAGGCCAATGCTTTCTGCAACTGGCGCACCGACTATCTCATTCGTGGACTCGGAGCCAGTGCTAAGTTTATTCAGCGCTACCGTCTCCCAACTGAGGCTGAATGGGAGTATGCAGCCCGTGGCAAGGAAGGCAACGAACTGCCTTGGACGCAGGAAGGTGTGAAGAGTGACAAGGGATGCTTCTATGCCAACTTCAAGCCCGACCGTGGTAACTACACCGAGGACGGCAACCTCATCACATCGAAGGTGGGCATCTTCTCAGCCAATTCCAACGGTCTCTACGATATGGCAGGAAACGTAGCTGAATGGACATCCACCATCTTTACAGAGGCTGGTGTGCTCTCCATGAGCGATATGAACCCAGAACTCTACTACAATGCTGCCAAGGAAGACCCATACGCACTGAAGAAGAAGTCCGTTCGTGGTGGTTCCTGGAAGGACCCAGAGAGTTTCATCAAGTCTGCTTGGCGCTCCAGTGAATATCAGAACGTAGGTCGTTCCTTCATCGGTTTCCGATGCGTTCGCTCTCAGGTGGGAACAGGCGTAAGGTCTGCTAAAGGTGCAAAAAGCAGCGGTGGAGGCAAGACAAGGAGACAGAGGCATTAAGAGTGAAAAGTGAATCAAGGATTTAAAGGATTTAAAAGGATTTCAAAAAGTAAGAAATGAAAAATGCCTTCCGGATGAAATCGCTTCACTCTTCACGCTCCACGCTTCACGTTCTACCTAACTTCGTTAAACTTTAAACGTTAAACTTTAAACGATAAAATAATCATGGGAAGTAAAAAATGGAACTGGATATTTAGGCTTCAGGCTTGGATGGACTCCAAGACTGGTCAGCAGTTCTTGAACTATGCATATAGTTGGGGTGCATCCATTGTGATTCTCGGTGCCCTCTTTAAACTGACACACATTGCCGGTGCCAACATGATGCTCTTCATCGGTATGGGTACCGAGGTGATTGTGTTCTTCTTGGCTGGTTTTGAGCACCAATATGCCAACGAAGGCGACATCACTGATGCTGAAGATAAGAGGCTCGCAGTGGCTGCCAAGGCAATTGATGACAGTGAAGAAGCAGAAGAGAGAGGTACTGTTGTCGTTGGTGGTGGCACAGTTGTCATTGGTGGCGGTGGACCTGCCAACGCAGGCAATGTTGTTGCTGGTGGTGGTTCAACAGAAGGCGCTGTGGCAGCAGCTACAGGCGAAGCACCTGTGGATGCAGCAGCTTTGGCAGAAGGACTTTCTCATATCTCCGTACCTCAGTATAACGGCATGACTCCAGAGATGCAAGAGGCAACCGAGGCTTACGTCAACCAGCTCAACGAACTCACCGAAGTTCTCAAACAGGTGGCTGAGCAGTCGGCACGTCTCACGCGCGACTCCGAGGAGATGGAGAACATGAACCGCACGCTCACGGGTATCAACCGCTTCTACGAGATGCAGTTGCGTGACGTAGGTCAGCAAAGCGCTACGCTCGACGACGTGAACGCACAGACCAAGCGACTGGCTGAGCAGTTGGTAGAACTCAACGGACTCTACACCCGCATGGTTGAAGCCCTCAAGGCCAACTTGAAGGCATAAACGCAAGAAAATGACGTGCAAGTCGAATGAACATAGAAAGTTCTTTCTATGTCATGACGTAGCCGTTATGATTCAATCATTAACATCTCAATTCCAATTCAGAAATAAATAGATGGCTGGTCACAGAAAGAAAGTCACACCTCGTCAGAAGATGATCAATCTGATGTACGTTGTATTGATGGCAATGCTTGCCCTCAACGTATCGTCGGATGTGCTCAACGGCTTTTCGCTCGTTGACGAGAGTCTGACTCGTTCCACCAACAACGCATCCTCGCAGAACTCTGCCACTTTTGCTCAGATGGAAGCTGCCATGAAGCAAAACCCTGAAAAGGTGCGTGAATGGTACGAAAAGGCTAAATTTGTGAAGACGAAGTCGGACTCAATCTATAAATTTGCGGAGGACCTCAAGTGGAAAATCGTCCGCAAGGTGGATGGCGAGGAAGCCGACATCAACAATATCAACGGAAAGGAAGACCTCGAAGCAGCCACACAGGTGATGCTGGCTCCAGGCGTAGGAAAAGGTAGGGAACTTTTCAATGCCATCAACAGCTATCGCGAAAACGTCGTCAAGATGGTGGGCGACCCTGCCAAGCGACGCATCATCGCCGACAACCTCTCTACCACCGTACCTAAGAAAGGTAAGCAGCTCGGAAAGAACTGGCAGGAATATATGTTCGAGAATACACCTGTTGCAGCTGCTGTCACGCTGCTCACCAAATTGCAGAACGACGTGCGCACGGCTGAAGGCGAAATCATGCACGAGCTCATTTCGAACATCGACGTGAAGGACGTACGTGTGAACGAAATCAATGCATACGTCATCCCTACGGCGCAGACCGTGGTTCGTGGAGGTCGATTCTCTGCCCGTATCATCATGGCAGCCGTCGATACCACTTCCCGTCCTGATATCTACATCGGCAACACCTTGCTGAAATCATCGAATGGACGCTACGAGACGATTTGTAATTCCGTGGGTGATTTCACGCTCCGTGGTTATATGGAAATGCGCAATGGCGATGGCGAAACCATCCGTCGCGAGTTCTCCCAACCTTACACCGTTGTGGAACCAACAGCCACCGTTTCGGCAACGATGATGAATATGCTCTATGCCGGTTATCAGAACCCAATCAGCGTGTCGGTGCCAGGTGTGCCTGTCAATAAGATTAATGCCACCATGTCGGGTGGAAGTCTTACGAAGAAAGGCGACGGAAGCTATGTGGCTGTGCCAACACAGGTGGGCTCCGAAGTAGTGATTACCGTGACGGCAGAGAATGAAGGACGTCAGCAGGAAATGGGCAAATTCCCATTCAAGGTGCGCAAGTTGCCTGATCCAAGTCCGTTCATGGAAATCAAGGATGCGCAGGGCAATATCAACCGCTACAAGGGAAGTGCTCCGCTTTCGAAGGCATCTCTCCTTGCTACCAAAGGCATTGGTGCTGCTATCGACGATGGTTTGCTTGACATCGCTTTCCGTGTGACAGGTTTTGAAACCACATTCTTCGACAACATGGGTAATGCGGTGCCAGAAGTGTCCAAGTCGGCAGATTTCACCGACCGCCAGCGTGCTCAGTTCCGCAACCTCACTCGTGGCAAACGATTCTACGTTTCCCGTGTGCATGCCATCGGTCCCGACGGCATCGAGCGTGTCCTTTCCAGTACGATGGAAGTCATCGTGAACTAAGCTCAAACGTGAAAGCGTGAAGCGAATTAGGGATTTAAAGGATTTAAAAGGAACAACGGAAAAAACGGAACCTTTAGCTCGGCGTAGCCAAAAGAACGGAAAAACAGAAGAAATAGTTTTTTCGTTAAACTTTAAACGTTAAACTTTAAACGAAAAATAAAAAAGATGAAAGTCAATAGCCAGAAATATCAGTCCGTGAACGCACGCAGCCTTTGGGCTGTGGCACTCATGGCAATTTCCTTATTGCTTTTCCCTCTGGGCCTCACCGCACAACCTCAGAAGTCGCGTGTTGGTACAAATAATGCTCGCACTGCTCGTCAGCAACAGCAGCAACAGCAGCAGGTGAGTCGTGCCAGTTTGATGTATCCAACGGCGGTGGCAGTACCTGAAGATGTGCCTTGGCGTCGTGACGTGTATCGTGAACTCGACCTCACGAAGGACGAGAACGCTGCCCTCTATTATCCTGTGGAGGCTCGCGGCAATGAGATGAATCTCTTCACGCTCCTGTTCCGTTTGCTCAACACGGGTAAGATTCCTGCTTACGAGTACAAGCTCGATGGTAAGGAGGACTTCACGCAAGCCAACCGCATGCACTTCAAGGACATGCTCGAGCGCTACAACGTGTTCTATGAGGTGGACGGCAACAAAATCAACGTGAACGATGCCGACGTGCCAAGTGCCGAGGTGCTGGGTTACTACGTGAAGGAAAGTACCTACTACGATGAGCAGACCGCCACGTTCCACTCACGTGTGGTTGCCATCTGTCCTATCCTTCATCGTTCCGATGATTTCTCCTTCGATACCCGTAAGTATCCAATGTTCTGGGTGAAGATTGAGGATATTGAGCCCTATTTGAGCCAGCGCATGATTATGATTTCAAACCTCAACAATGCTTCGCGCATGTCGATGGCGGACTTCTTTGCCACGAACAAATATAAGGGAACTATCTACATGACGACCAACATGCAGGGCAAGTCCCTCCAGCAAGAAGTGGCTGCACGTCAGCAGGCAGAAGCTGAGAAGGCTGCAGGTGGTGTGGATTCACTTGCCATGCGTGAAACGCTTGCCTTGCAGCGCGAGCAAAACCGCATCGAGAAGCAGTTGGCTGATTTCGAGAAGCATATTTGGGAAACTCCTGTGGACAGTGCAGAATTGGCTCGCAAGGACTCCATCGCTGCAGCTGAGGCAGCAGCCAAGGCAGCAAAGAAGAGCCGCCGCGTGAGTCGCACCGCCAAGACCGACGATGCCCAAGCCGACTCAACATCCTCTTCCCGTTCCGCTCGTCGCAGCGCCGCTGACACGAAGAAGGAGAAGAAAGAAAAGAGCAGCAGTTCCAGCAGCGCGTCCCGCGTCTCCGTTCGTCGCCAAAGACACTAAAAACAGTTTGAAATACAATCCACCATAGCGTGGAAACAAACAAAAGGGTGCAGAGCTATCTGCACCCTTTTGTTGGTATGCTCGGCATGAGCATTGTCTAATGGGTGTAAGTCCCGAGTGAGCCCTAATAGCGGGAATCACACAGCCAAAGCCAAGGGTGTCCATCGTG
>CADBXS010000081.1 GCA_902798705.1 uncultured Bacteroidales bacterium | reverse complement strand
ATTCCTAAGATTCCTTCACTCGCTCCTTATACGTCATCCTCCGTCACCTGGTCCAGCTTCAACTTGTCGCTGTCGTCTCGCTTCTCATAATACTGCTTGCGAAGCGGATTGCCGAAAGCCTCATCATATTTGAGACGGTTACGGAACACGTCGATAGCGGTAAAGACAGCCTGACGGAACGACAACTCACTTGCCTCGTTCTTGCCTGCAATGTCGTAGGCCGTACCATGGGCTGGAGAAGTGCGTACAATTGGTAGTCCAGCCGTGAAATTCACGCCATCTCCCATTGCCAAAGCCTTGAAAGGAGCCAAGCCCTGGTCGTGGTACATCGCAAGGATAGCATCGAAGTGACGATAATTGCCTGAGCCGAAGAATCCATCAGCAGGATAAGGGCCAAAGCAGCGGATGCCCTGCTTGAAACAATTCTCGATGGCAGGCGTAATTACGGTCTGCTCCTCTTCGCCCAACAAACCTCCATCACCGCAGTGTGGATTGAGCGAAAGTACTGCAATGCGAGGATTCTCGATGAAGAGGTCGCGTTTGAGACTCTGGTGCAGGATATGCAGTTTTTCCTCAATAAGAGGCTGCGTGATACACTGAGCCAGTTTTGCCATCGGAACATGTGTCGTAACGAGAGCTACTCTCACATTTTCATTCATCAGAATCATCAGAGCCTTCTGTCCTCTTCCCAATTTCTGCTCCACATACTCCGTATGGCCTGGGAAGCGGAAACCGTCGCACTGAATCGTATGTTTGTTGATTGGAGCTGTGACAAGTACATCCACCAAACCTGCATCCAAGTCCTTTGCAGCAGCTTCCAGCGCTACAAAGGCAGCCCTACCAGCCTCAGGAGTAGGCTTGCCAAATTCTATCTTGATTTCCTCCTCACCGAAGCAATTCAGCAAATTGAGTTGGTTGTCCCTCACGTCGCGTGCATCCTTCACCACATTGAAATTCTCCTGAAGTCCAACGGCATTACGGTGATAAATCGCCACTTTAGGCGAACCATAAATCACTGGAGTGCAAAGGCTTAGCATCTCGGGATTAGAGAAAGTCTTAAGAATCACCTCATACCCCACTCCATTGATGTCACCATGCGTGATGGCTATTCTGATTTTCTGCATAATAATGTCTTTTTATATATTGTTCCGAAAGATTATTCTTTCGGCATTGTAGTCGGCACTTTGTTAGTCCTTCTTTTCAGGAAGGCGAAGCGTATAGAGTGCAGCTTCCAAGCGACGCATCATTGTGCGCTTCATCTTGTCAGGAGCATAGACAAAGCCCTCCACCACGATGACACGGTTATTAACAGTATCAATCTGTGAGTGAGCCACGAAAGGTCCACCCATCACATCTTTCGTCATTTCCCAGAAACCTCGTGCCTCCTGTACATAGTGCCCCTGAATCTGCATATTATCCACCGTCACGAAGTCGGGATTCGTTGCCATCTTGCTTCCTTCCAGTTCTCCTGGAATGTTAGCTCCCATGAAAGAGTCGCGCAGTGCAATATATACGCCTCTGTTGAACACCTTCTGCGAAACATAAGGATAGCTGTAGATGCACACATTCTGAATGCTGCTCATTCCGTCGTCGGAAGCCCAGATGAAGTTCTCGCCCACCTTCATCTTGTTGAGGTCGATAGGGATGTAGAGTTCACAATCGAACATCTCATACACCTTCTCATTGAACTTGATGTTGTGTTCATCCTCCAAGGCAGTAGCCTGGCGGTTGATTTCCTCTGAAGAGAAATACTTGATAATGAAGTTGGTCTTTTCCGTGATGAAAGTAGAGATGCCATTTTCCGTAGGTCCCACTATTGTCATGATAAGCTGTGGGTCGGAATACACATTGCGCTCCAACTTGATGCGAGGCTCCGAATAGTGCGGATTCACCTCAATTTTAATGATATTACGGAACAGCTTTGTGATTCTATCATAGTGCTTCTCTGTCACATGGCTCACATGGAACGAAGGCTCGTCCTGTGGCAACATCGGAATCGGTCTGTTCAGCACCTCCTTCAGTGCCTTGCCCACATAACCAGCAAAGGCAGAGTCGCTGCACACCACCATCACCTCGTAAGGATTACCCGACGATGTAGGCGTGAGAATCGACTTCGAGCGGTGCTTCTTATGCACAGGTGGTTTCTTTCCATCCTTCTCACCATCATTTTTGCACGAAGTGGCAGCACCCGAAAGCAACACTGCACAAATCATCAATAGAATAAACCTAATATACCTCATATTCTTCATTTTTTTCACTCTTCATTCTTCTTTTGTTTCGTTGAAAGCAGTCCACAGGCAGCAAAGATGTCCTGCCCACGCGATGCCCTTATCGTTGTAAAGAGTCCGTGCCGAGTCAGATAGTCGCGGAAACGAACCATCCCCTCGTCGTCTGTTCCATGTAGGTCCACATCGGGAATCTGATGGAAGCGGATAAGATTCACCCTGCAATCCAGTCCTCTCAGCAGCTTCAGCAGTTCCTTCGCATGAAGCTGTGAGTCGTTAACTCCCTTGAATACAATATATTCGAACGACAACCTGCGCTGATGCGAAAAGTCATATCCTCTCAGCAACTCCACCACATCGGCAATGGCAAACTGTCTTTCCGCTGGCATCAATTGAAGGCGCTGCTCATGAATCGGAGAATGCAGGCTGATAGCCAAGTGGCACTCACTTTCCTCCCTCGACACCGTAATACGTCGTGGGCTCCAACCGAAGCCTTCCTCCGAAGTGAGAATCTCTAACGTCTTCATCACATTGTCCAAGTTGTCGAAAGGCTCACCTTGTCCCATGAAGACCAGGTTCGTCAAGCCTTTTTCACGATGCACCCAGCTTACTTGGCTAAGCATATCTGCCACCTCCAAGTTTCCTTCGAAGCCTTGTTTGCCAGTTTGGCAGAAGAGGCAGTTCATCTTGCATCCCACTTGCGTTGAGACACACAACGTGCCACGTTCCCTGTCGGGGATATAGACAGACTCGATGAAACGTCCGTTCTGAGTAGGGAAAAGATATTTCTCCGTTCCATCTACACTTATCAGCCGTTCCAACGGCTCTTTCACCCCCACTTCGTATCGCTCCTTCATTCGTTCCCTCACGGCCTTCGAGAGGTTCGTCATCTCGTCAACCGACCTCACATTCTTCCTGTAGAGCCATTGCGCCATCTGCTTGGCACCAAAGCGCGGCATGCCCAATTCAGCTGCCACGCCTTCCAGCTCCTTCAGCGTATGTCCCAGCAAAGGAATCATCTTTCAGAATGAGAGTTAAGTCTGAATGAAGAGTTAAGAATGAAGAATGAAAAATGATTCTAAATTCATCACTCTCCATTCTTCATTTAATGTTACCATGCAAAGATTGGATAATCCTTCATGATAGAGTTCACCTTCTCGCGCACAGATGCGATGACGCGATCGTTCTCAGGGTCGTTGAGCACTGTCTCAATCATCTCAGCGATGACAAGCATCAAGTCCTCCTTTGCACCACGAGTTGTCATGGCAGGTGTGCCTAAGCGGATACCACTCGTCTGGAAAGCAGAACGTGTATCGAAAGGCACCATATTCTTGTTTGCAGTGATGTCAGCAGCCACGAGAGCCTTCTCAGCCACCTTACCCGTCAGGTCTGGATACTTCGTGCGCAAGTCAACCAGCATAGAGTGATTGTCTGTACCACCCGAACAGATGAAGAACCCACGGTCCATCAAAGCCTGAGCCAACACAGCAGCATTCTTCTTCACCTGCTTCTGGTATTCCACGAACTCAGGTTGCAAAGCCTCACCAAAAGCCACAGCCTTTGCTGCAATCACATGCTCCAGCGGACCGCCCTGCTGACCAGGGAACACAGCTGAGTTCAACAGCTGTGACATCTTCTTCACCTCTCCCTTTGGAGTTGTCAGACCCCAAGGATTCTCGAAGTCCTTACCCAGCAGGATGATACCGCCACGAGGACCACGCAGAGTCTTGTGTGTCGTAGAAGTCACGATGTGAGCCCACTTCAGCGGATTGTCCAGCAAACCAGCAGCAATCAGTCCTGCAGGATGTGCCATATCAATCATCAGCAGTGCACCCACCTCGTCAGCAATCTGTCTCATGCGAGCATAGTCCCACTCACGACTATAAGCAGAACCACCACCGATAATCAACTTTGGCTTATGTTGAAGTGCGAGACGCTCCATCTCATCATAATCCACGCGACAAGTCTCTTTGTTCAGCTTGTAGCCCACAGGCTTATACAGAATGCCCGACGTGTTGACAAGGCTTCCGTGCGAAAGGTGACCACCATGATCCAGGTTCAAGCCCATGAACGTGTCACCAGGCTTCAACACTGTCAGCAGGACAGCTGCATTAGCCTGAGCACCAGAGTGCGGCTGCACATTAGCGTACTCAGCCCCGAAAAGCTTCTTCACGCGCTCTATGGCAATCGTCTCCGTCTGGTCCACCACCTCGCAACCACCATAGTAGCGCTTGCCAGGATAGCCCTCGGCATACTTGTTCGTGAGGCAAGAGCCCTGAGCCTCCATCACCTGGTCGCTCACATAGTTCTCACTGGCAATGAGTTCCATGCCCTTTGCCTGTCTTTGATGTTCCTTCTCGATGAGAGAAAAGATTTCAACGTCTCTTTTCATTTCTTAAAAAATTGCTTATTGAGTAAAAATGAGAATAATGGAGTTCCCGCACATTAGCAGAAACCCTAAATTTTCGCTGCAAATTTAAGAATAAAAACCGAAATAACAAACATTACAACGATTTAACTGCACCACAGCCCCCAAATACCACAGATTTCCCAAATAACATGGCTATTATAAAGCAAAAATAATCCTCACACATTAAAAATCCTTGTCACTCCAACTCCTCATCATCTTTCTCATCTCCTTCATGAAAGCCCACCACCTTTGCCTGATAAAGAGCATCTTTGAGCTCGGAAGAAGGATGGAAAATAATACGACGACGTGTGACATTTTTAGGAGAAAGGTCTTCACGATTCTTTTCCGCTGTGCAATTGATGGATGCTCGAAATGTGCCTATTGGTCCCAAATCCACAACATGCCCTTCAAGCACATATCGCTTAATTGTAGCAGCTAAAGCATAGAAAGCAGAGGCAATATTCGCCTCGGAAATACCTTGGCTACTTGCTGTCGTTCTGATGATTTCATCACATGAAATACGACTATAGCTTTTCAAATGAGCTATATACATTTCCTCATCATTGTTCACCTTCACCTTTTGCTTGGTGACATTCACTTTAAGTGTTGGCATAATATAAAATTTTTAAGTTATAATTCTTCTTGCAAATGTACGAATTTTCCTCTGAATTAGCAAGAAATCATAAAAGAAATATTCTGAGACAGGGGATTTAAAGGAAAAACGGGCGCCCATTTTGATTAAAACGAGTGCCTATTTTTACCAAAACGAGCGCCCGTTTTTTCTTAATATCTCAAAATCCTCATTTTCAAAGGATTTATATAGGTTTTAGAATTCATTTTCAGAGTTATTATTTTGTTGAAATTTATTGTTAATAAAGTTTAATTCAATCGTTTCAAAATAAGATAAAAAAGAGGACAATCAATTTATCTTTTTTCGAATGATATGAGGAAGAAAACAGGAAATTGTAATATTGAATACTTCTGAATAAAAATAAAAAAGATTTAACACACCGATAGTTTCATTTTTTTTGCGTAACTTTGCAAAGATTTTGCGTCTGTGATTTGAGTTTCGCTTTGTATATAATACAAAAAGGACGAAAAGGATTCTCGAAGGATAACAAGTATGCATGTCACACGAAAGAAGGTAATTGAATTGTTTTACACAAGGTTTTGAGATTTTTAAGAAAGCATGAAGAAATATCTGGATGATTTACTTATCAATACGAATGACGGCAACACGATTTCCGTGATAGCCAACTTCGACAGTGGCGACTTGGAAACGCATGAGCCAGAGGTGGAGGATCGAGAGATTCCTATTCTGCCTCTGCGCAACATGATGCTGTTTCCTGGCACTCTGCTGCCCGTGAATATCGCTCGCGACGCGGCAAAGACACTGCTGGAGGATGCTCAGCGCAGCAAGGAGGGCATCGGCGTGTTCAGTCAGCTGGACGAGAGCGTGGAGCACCCTACTGGCGATGATCTCTACGGAGTAGGTGTGCTGGGACGTGTGGTGAAGCTGCTGAAGTTGCCCGATGGCTCACACACAGCTTTCATCCAAGGTTTCAACAGGGTGAAGTTGGTGTTTGTGCGTCAAGGCGATAGGTATCTGATGGGAAAGGTGCAGCGGATTGCAGAAGAGATGCCAAGCGTGAGCGACAGGACTTTCCGCGTGACAGTAGATGCATGCAAGGAAGTGGCAGACAGGATGCTCCAGAAGAACGACGGCATGAAAATCGACGCGAAGTTCTCAACGAAAGATGTGCACGACAGGGTGTTCTATGTGAATTTCCTCTGTGCGAGCCTTCCAGTGTCGAACAGAGAGCACATCCGTCTGTTGATGCTGGACGACTTGCGCCAGCGTGCCATCGAACTGCTGAAACTACTGAAGCGCGAGGAACAGTTTGCACAGTTGAAGGCAAGTATCCAGATGCAGACACAGAGCGAGCTGAACCAACAGCAACGCGAGTACTTCCTGCGCAAGGAGATGGAGACCATCAAGGATGAGTTGGGGCAAGGCACAGACGACGAGGTACAGGGTTTCCGCCAACGACTTGAAAACGAATATCGTCCCCAAAAAGCCTATGACAAGATTAGCAAGGAAATAGACAAACTGGAGCACACGGCTCCGCAGAGTGCGGAATACAGTGTGCAATACGAATATATTGAAACACTGCTCAACCTGCCTTGGGAGACTTACAATAGCGACGACATGACGATTACAAGTGCGGAGCGAATTCTGAATAAGGACCACTACGGCATGGAGCAAGTGAAGGAACGCATCCTTGAGCACCTGGCTGTGGTGAAGACTCGTGGCGACCTCAAGGCTCCCATCATCTGTCTCTATGGCCCTCCCGGCGTAGGAAAAACCTCGTTGGGCAGAAGCATCGCCAAGGCCATGGACCGCAAATATGTGCGCGTGTCGTTAGGTGGACTGCACGACGAGGCAGAAATCCGAGGACACAGAAAGACCTACATAGGTGCTATGCCGGGACGCATCATCAAGGGCATCCTGGAAGCAAAGTCTTCGTGCCCAGTATTCATTCTTGACGAGATAGACAAGGTGAGCGGTGCTGACGTACACGGCGACCCTTCGTCTGCCATGCTGGAAGTGCTGGACCCTGAGCAGAACGAGCATTTCCACGACAACTACATCGACATGGACACAGCCAACAATATCGGCACCATCCCTCCTCCGCTTCTCGACCGTATGCAACTCATCGAGGTGAGCGGCTATCTGACAGAAGAAGAAATCGAGATAGCTCGCCGTCATCTCATTCCAAATGCTTTGGATGACATCGGATTGAGCCGTAAATGTATCAAGTTCTCGAAAGCAGCCATCGAAAAGGTGATTGAGGACTATACAAGGGAATCGGGCGTGCGAGAACTGAAGAAACAAATAGAGAAGGTTGTGCGCAAGATTCTGCTGGAGCAACAACGCAACAGCGAGGAGTACGTGTGCTACAACTTGAAGCCTGCCGACGTGGTGAAGTACTTGGGCACGGAGAAATTCAGCCGAGACAAGTACCAGGACAACGAATATGCAGGTGTAGTGACAGGATTGGCATGGACTGCCGTGGGAGGCGAAATTCTCTTTGTGGAGACATCCCTCAGCCGTGGCAAGGGCTCTCGCCTTACACTCACGGGCAATCTGGGTGAAGTGATGAAGGAGTCGGCAGTGCTGGCATTGGAATATATCAAGGCTCATGCAGACCGCTACGGCATCAAGAGCAGCATTTTCGAAAACTGGAACATACATGTGCACGTGCCGGAAGGTGCAGTGCCAAAGGATGGGCCATCGGCCGGCATCACCATTGCCACATCCATCATCTCCGCCCTCACGCAGCGCAAGGTGCGCAAGAACCTCGCCATGACAGGCGAAATCACCCTGCGAGGCAAGGTGCTGCCTGTGGGTGGCATCAAAGAAAAGATTCTTGCTGCTAAACGCGCTGGCATCACCGATATTGTACTTTGCCATGAGAACGAGAAGAACATCAAGGACATACCTGAGAAATATGTGAAAGGCTTGACTTTCCACTATGTGAAGGATGTCAATGAGGTCTTCGACTTCGCACTGCTCGACGAGAAGGTGAAGGGTGCAATAGACCTGAATAAGATAGACAACGACTCGAAGGAGGAGAAGAAAGACTAAGCAAGAGAGAATACAACATGAAATTCGAACTGCAATACACTGACTCGAAGACAAATGCAAGGGCTGGACTGATAACAACAGACCACGGTACGATTCAGACTCCTATCTTCATGCCTGTGGGCACCTTGGGAAGTGTGAAGGGAGTGCATCTGCATGAGCTAAAGGATGATGTGAAGGCACAAATCATCTTAGGCAACACCTACCACTTGTATCTTCGACCTGGTACCGACGTGATAGAGGCAGCAGGAGGACTTCATAAATTCAATGGATTCGACCGCCCTATGCTGACTGATAGCGGAGGGTTTCAGGTGTTCTCCTTAGCTGGTATCAGGAAGTTGCGGGAGGAAGGTGCTGAATTCCGTTCCCACATCGATGGTTCGAAGCATTTCTTCTCACCCGAACGCGTGATAGACATAGAGCGCAGTATCGGTGCCGACATTATGATGGCATTCGACGAGTGCCCTCCTGGTACTTCAGACTACGAATACTCACGCAAATCTTTGGCACTAACGGAGAGATGGCTGGACCGCTGCGTGAAACGTTTCAAGGAAACTGAACCGAAATATGGCTATAGCCAATGCCTCTTCCCAATCGTGCAAGGATGCACCTACAAGGACTTGCGCACGAAGGCTGCGGAAAATGTGGCAAGTAAGGAAATGGACGGCAATGCTATCGGAGGACTTGCTGTGGGAGAGCCAACAGAGGTGATGTATGAAATGATAGAGGTGGTAAATGCCATCCTTCCAAAGGATAAACCTCGCTACCTGATGGGTGTTGGCACTCCTATCAATATTCTGGAAGGCATAGAGCGAGGCGTTGACATGTTCGACTGCGTGATGCCTACCCGAAACGGACGCAATGCGCAGATATTCACTTCGCACGGCATCATCAACCTGCGGAATAAAAAATGGGAAATGGACTTCTCACCGCTCGACGAGGATGGCACATCATACGTTGATAAGACCTATTTGCGCGCGTATGTACATCATTTATTTAAAGCACAGGAACTGCTTGCCATGCAAATTGCCTCCATCCACAACCTGACGTTCTACCTTTGGCTCGTGGGACAGGCTCGGCAGCATATCATCGAGGGAGACTTCGCCGTATGGAAAACCAAGATGGTGGCAGAACTGGGTAGAAGGCTGTAAGAAGTTTGTGAGAAGTGAAACGTGTGAGTAGTATGGATTTGAAAAATATATTCAGGAAAAAAGCCTGGAAGAAAGGCAAGAAAAGCAAGGCATGGCAACGCTTCAGCCAATGGCTTGCCGAGCACTCTCCAGTGAATCGGCTCGACCGATATATCATTGGTAAGTTCCTTGGTACTTACTTCTTCTCCATCCTCCTCATTATCTCCATTGCTGTGGTATTCGACGTAAATGAGAACATCGACAAGTTTCTCACTCGCAATGCCACAATGAAGGAAATCATTTTCGACTACTACCTCAACTTCGTACCTTACTACTCCAACCTTTTCAGCCAGCTTTTCGTCTTTATTTCCGTCATCTTCTTTACGACAAAACTCGCCGAGAACTCGGAAATCATCGCCATGATGTCAACTGGCGTGACGTTCCGACGACTCATCCGCCCCTACATGATTTCTGCTGCCATCATCGGCTTGTTGAGCTACGTACTGGGAGCATACATCATCCCGAAGGGAAACGTGAAGCGAGTGAAATTCGAAAACACTTACAAGCGACGTAACGTGCCTACATACACGCAAAATGTGCAGTTGGAAGTAGATGCTGGTGTGATAGCCTACATAGGACGTTATGAGAACAATGTGAAAACGGGATATGACTTCACTCTCGACAAATTTGAGAACAAAAAGATAGTCAGCCATTTGCAAGCACTCTCCCTGCAATACGACTCGCTGGCAGAAGAACCTTACCACTGGATTCTGCAAAGTTATCAAATTCGAGATTTCCAAGGAAGGCGCGAGGTGATTACAAGCGGATTCCGAAAGGATACAATCATACCGATGGAGCCACAGGATTTCCTCATCACGAAAGGGCAACAGGAAACCCTCACCACACCCGAGTTGAAGGAATACATAGCCCGACAAAAGGCACGTGGTTTTGCTAACATCAAGGAATTTGAGGTAGAATACTGGAAGCGAGGGGCATCAGCCTTTACCACCTTCATCCTCACTCTCATTGGTGTTTCGATTTCTGCCAGGAAAAGGAAGAACGGCATGGGTATCGCACTCGGTATCGGACTTGCACTCTGTTTGGCGTATATCATGTTCCAGACCGTTTCCTCCACCTTTGCCATCAATGCCAATATGCACCCTGGACTGGCAGCTAGGCTACCGAATATCGTTTTCGCTGCCATAGCCTACTACTTCTACAGGAAAGCTCCGAGGTAGAGAACATAGGCACCCTTACACACAATACACACATACTGATTTTAATACAGATACATGTTTTTTGACGAATTACCTTTAGACGACGTGGTGCTGGATGCGCTCGATGCCATGAATTTCGAGCAATGCACACCCATACAAGAAAAAACCATACCTCCACTACTGGAAGGACGCGACTTGATAGGCGTAGCGCAGACAGGTACAGGCAAAACAGCAGCTTATCTGCTTCCTGTACTCAATAAGCTCAACTCGGGCAACTATCCACAAGATGCCATCAACTGCATCATCATGTCGCCTACCCGCGAGCTGGCGCAACAGATAGACCAACAGGTGGAGGGTTTCTCCTACTTCATGCCAGTGTCAAGTGTTGCAGTATATGGAGGAAACGATGGCATCAGATATGAGCAGGAACGAAAAGGTCTCACCCTCGGTGCCGACATTATTATTGCAACACCAGGACGACTCATTAGCCATATCAACACGGGAAAGGTGGATTTGAGTCGAGTAAGTTTTTTCATTCTCGACGAGGCAGACCGTATGCTCGACATGGGATTCTCGGACGACATCCTGAAAATAGTGAGCTACCTGCCGAAGGAACGTCAAACCATCATGTTTTCTGCAACAATGCCAGACAACATACAGGCATTGGCCAACAGCATTCTCAACAGCCCTGTGGAGGTGAAGATTGCAGTGTCGAAGCCTGCCGAGAAGATTAAGCAAACAGCTTACCTCTGCTATGAACCGATGAAAGACAACATTGTTAGGAAAGTGTTGGAAGACCAATCGCTCGACCGAGTCATCGTCTTTGCATCGAAGAAAACAAAAGTAAGAGAACTGGCCCGAACATTCCGCATGAAGGGACTCAAGGTGGCAGCCATGCACTCCGACTTGACACAACCCGAGCGAGACGAGGTGATGTATGAATTCCGAAACCGACGCATCAATGTGCTGATTGCAACCGATGTTGTAAGCCGAGGCATTGATATCGATGATATTCAGATGGTTATCAATTATGATGTGCCTCACGACCCAGAGGACTATGTGCACAGAGTGGGACGCACGGCACGCGCCAATAGAGACGGACAGGCTGTCACACTTGTAACGACGAAAGAATTGCAAAGTCTGAAGCGCATCGAGCAACTCATCGAAAAAGAAATTGACAAGCCAGAACTGCCCGAAGGTTGCGGAGAGAAACCATCAGTCTCGAATATTAAGAAAAACAAATCAAAGAACCATGCATCTAACAATCGACATAGGAAACACGGTCACAAAAATAGCAGTGTTCCAAAGCCAGAAGGAGCTGCAAGCAACCCGCCAACCCTCGCAGATAGAAAAACCGACGAGGGAAAGTCAGCTAACACCAACACAAACGGAGCCAAGCGAAAAAGGCACAAGCGGAAAAAGAAAAGCAGTGCAGTGCCTCCTAACGATGCAACCAACGGCATTCCTAAGGCTTGAGGGACATAACCTGACTGGACTAAAGGACTTTGCTTCGGAGTGGGACTTCGACGCATGCATTGTTTCTTCGACTGCCATTATTACAGACGAAATGAAACAACAAATTGCTGACACTGGAATAGAACATATCTACTATTTCAGTAGTGATACACCAATTCCTATCCGAAATCTTTACAGCACTCCCAAAACATTGGGGCCAGACCGTCTTGCTGCTGCTATCGGAGCTTACTACGAAGGCTACGAACTGGAAGGGAAGCACATTCCCATTCTCATTATCGACGCAGGCTCTGCCATTACCTACGACTTTGTCAACGAAGCAGGAGAGTACTTGGGAGGCAATATCTCGCCTGGAGTGGAAATGCGCTTTCGTGCTCTACATGAATTTACAGCCAAACTACCCCTCATCCATGCTCCAAAAGGACAAGCGACAGAGGGCTTCATGGGCGACTCCACCGAAACTGCCATCCAACATGGAGTGATGGACGGTGTAAGACATGAAATAGAGGGCTTCATTTGTCAATTCATGTCAAAATATCCTAATCTTTGCGTTTTTTTAACAGGCGGAGATAAGTTTGATTTTGAAGAACAAGTAAAAAACCGTATTTTTGCAGACAAATTCTTGGTTTCGAAAGGACTCAACATCATATTACAACATATATATCAAAGAAAATATGACAAATAAGTATATAGTTTTGTGCATTTTAGCCTTAACGCTTTCCACATCATCGGCTTTTGCACAAAACGGAATAAACTCCCCCTACTCTCGCTATGGATTCGGTATCATGTCGGACCGCGCGATGGGATTCAACAAAGCTATGGCAGGCGTGGCACAAGGTTTCAGAGATGGACAGCAAATTAACACAGCTAACCCTGCTTCTTACTCAGCCATCGACTCACTAACAGCCCTCTTCGACATAGGCGTATCGCTTTATAATGGAAACTACGAGATGGGAAATCTGAAGCAAAATGCCAAAAACTCAAGCTTTGACTACTTTGCCTTTCAGTTTCGCGTCCGCAAAAATATGGGTGTGACTTTAGGTATATTGCCTTACACCAACATCAACTATAGTTTCTCATCTACATCTGAAACGCTGACAGGAAACGAGAATGTCACTTCCTCATATTCTTTCACAGGTAACGGAGGACTACACAAAGTGTTTCTTGGTGCTGGCTGGAGAATTTTGAAGCCTATTTCCATCGGTGTTAACGGTTCCTTCATTTTCGGAGACTACACCCATACCTCTACCATGTCGTTCTCCCAAACATCGGCTTATAGCATGGTGCGAGGCTATAATGCCAACATTTCAACGTGGGGTGTGGACTTCGGCTTACAATTCATTCAGCCTATCTCAAAAAAAGACCGATTCACCCTCGGTATAACTTACGGACTGGGACACGACATCAAGAACCGTGCTTTGCGCTACTCGGAAACGCTGAATAGTACATCGGTTGTGCAAGGAATTACCAACGACACTATCAAAAACGCATTCCAACTCCCTCACACTTTCGATGTGGGTATCTCCTACGTCCATGGTATGAAATGGAGAGTGGGTGCAGACTTTAGTTTGGAAAAATGGAGTAAGTGCAAATTCCCTGCTGAAGATAACGGTACCTATATTGTAGGAAAGAACCAATTGAACGATAGAACAAAGATTGCACTGGGTGGAGAATACACTCCAAACTATGTAGGTAAAAGTTATTTCAGCCGTATGTCATACCGATTGGGAGCTTACTATTCTCGTTCTTATGCAAAAGCCGACAACACAGGAATAGTGACAGACAAGCCGACTGAATTTGGTGTTACTGCTGGATTTGTACTTCCTATCCAAAACAGAAACCTTTGGCACAATAGTCCAAAGATTAATGTGTCACTCCAATGGGTACATACAGACATACCTTATTTAAATTCCATCACTCTCAATCAGAGCACGCTGAAAGAGAATTATCTGAAACTGTGCTTAGGACTTACGTTCAGTGAGCGATGGTTCTTTAAGTGGAAAGTGCAATAATACATAGCATGAGGAGAGTAAGCCTTCTTTTTTATTCTACCATCTTCATCTCACATTTTCTGCTCCTTTTCTCTTGCACTAAGGAAGAGGCGCATTATGCACCATCAGTGGAGAATCGAGACTCCTTGCCAATTCTCAAATCCATTGGTGTATCAACTCTCATTTCTGATTCGGGCATAATACGCTACAAGATTATTTCGGAAGATTGGTTTATCTACGATAAGAAAGATCCCACTTATTGGTCCTTCGAGAAAGGGCTTTTCCTGGAAAAATACAATGAGGACTACCATGTGGATGCCTACATCACTGCTGACACGGCATATTACTATGACTTTTTGAGACTTTGGGAACTAAGAGGACGAGTCGTTATCAAGAACGAAAAAGGAGAGACTTTTAAGACTTCCCTACTCTTCTGGAATCAGAACGAGCATCGAATATATTCTTCTGCCTACATGGAAATCAAAGGCATAGAGCAGCAACTTTCGGGATATGACTTTTCCTCAAACGAGAGCATGACGGATTATATCATCCATTCATCGAAGGGTGCTTTCCCTATGGGGGAAGAGAAAGAAACTCCTAAACCAGATGCTCAAAAAATGCAAGCTATGCAGGACACAACCCAGCAAAAAGATGCCAATTTGCAAACTCCAACAGGAAAGATTCGGAAAGTAGACATGGTAGGCAATAATCCCCAAAATATGAAATCAAAACCATCAATCTTGCCTCGGAAAGATTGATTACACCTATATTTATTATAAGATTAACAAAAATCGTCGATTCCATTCTTTGGGTATCGACTTTTTTTTGTATCTTTGCATGATTTTGTGTATAAAAGATTCATCAACAATGTGTTTTTGAAGATTTTAGCGTTCAGAATAAAGATTTAAAATAAAAACAATAAAAAATAATAATTAAAAAATGGCAGTATTACAGAAAATCAGAAACAGAGGTATCTTGCTTGTTTCTATTATCGCACTTGCGCTCTTCCTCTTCATCATTGGAGACTTGTTGCGCGGTGGCGAGGGACTTATTAACCAATCTCGACAGAATGTAGGTGAAATCGACGGTACATCTGTCAGCATCCAAGACTATCAGAGCATGTTTGAAGATTTCCAAATCTACAATGAAATTGCTCAGCAGAGAACTTCCACCAGTGAAGAAGAAAACAATCAGCTGAAGGATATGGCTTGGAACACAATGATTCAGAACAAGCTTATCGAAAAAGAATGCAATGCTTTAGGTTTGGGTGTAACAGACGATGAAGTGGCAGAAGTAGTACGTAGTGGTCAGAACCAGCTGCTTCAGGTGCCTGCTTTCGCAAATCAGCAAACAGGTCGCTACGACTTCGCTCAGCTCACCACCTTCTTGAACGAATACAAGCGATTGAAGGATGCAGGTGAACAAATTCCAGAAGTTTATGAGAAGCTCTATAAGTATTATCTTTTTGCTCAGAAGCAGATCCGCAGTCAACTCCTTGCAAACAAGTATCAGAATCTGACTGCAAAGTGTGTGCTGTCGAACCCAGTTGAGGCAAAGCAGGCATACGAAGAGCGTTCGAACGAAAGTGATGTATTGCTTGTTTCTGTTCCTTTCTCTTCTGTTGCAGACGACAAAGTTACAGTTTCTGATGCAGACATTGATGCAAAATACAATGCCGATAAGGAAAAGTTTAAGCAGTATGTTGAGACCCGCGATGCAAAAATCATTGACGTGCAGGTAGTTGCCAGCGATGCAGACCGCAAGGCACTTGCTGTGGAAATGGATTCAGCCTATGCTCAGCTTGTGGCTGCAACAACAAACACTCAAGCTGGTAATGTAGCTCGTCAGAACACTTCACTCGTTTCATACTCAGATGTATTCAAGTCAAAGGATGCCTTCCCTGCAATGATTAAGAATCGCTTGGATGGTGATTCCACTTCGATTGCTGTTGGACAGACCTCAAAGCCAGTCTATGACGCAGCAACTAATGCTTTCTACACAGTGAAGTTGCTCGACAAGAAAGTGGTTGCAGACTCTGTTTTGTTCCGTCAGATGGTAGTGGTTGGCAAAGACGAGCAGGACATTACTAAAAAGTCTGATAGCATTGTCAATGCCATTGCAGCAGGAGCAAAATTCAAGGATATTGCAAAGAAATACAATCAAGTAGGTGATTCTGCATGGATTACGACAGCACAGTTCCAGAACAGTACACTTGATGCAGACAACACTTCCTTCATCAACAACCTTTATAACATGACAGCAGGTCAGACAAAGGCTGTGAAATTCTCAAATGGAAACACTGTTATTCTTCAAGTTCTTGAAAGCCGTAACCCTATCACAAAATACAATGTTGCTGCTGTAGTTCGTGAGCTGAAGTTCTCTGACGAAACCTATAGTGCAGAATACAACAAGTTTAGTTCTTTCCTTGCAGCTAACTCAAGCCTTGAACAGTTGGAAGCAAATGCAACAAAAGAAGGTTACACAGTTCGTCCTTTGTCTGACATTTCCACAAGTTCTCACAATGTAGCAGGCATTCACAACACTCGTGATGCTATCAAGTGGCTCTTTGATGACGCAAAGGTTAACAATATTTCTCAGCTTTACGAATGTGGTGACAACGACCACCTCCTTGTAGTTGCTCTTACAGGTATCAACCCAATGGGTTATGCTTCTGTTGATAAGGTGAAGGATATGCTTCGCACTCAACTCCTCAATGATAGGGTTATGCTTCTGTTGATAAGGTGAAGGATATGCTTCGCACTCAACTCCTCAATGATAAGAAGGCAGAAAAGATTCTTGCTGATGCAGCTAACGTGAAAGACATTGCTGCAGCAAAGAAGATTGCCGGTGCTGTTGTTGATTCCGTTAACCACGTATCATTTGGTGCTCCTGCATTCATTCGTTCAGTTGGTTCAAGCGAACCTATCGTAAGTGCTCTTGCATCGAAGACTGCACAGGGCAAGTTCGCAGGTCCAGTGAAGGGTAACTCAGGAGTTTATATGCTGCAAGGGTTATGCTTCTGTTGATAAGGTGAAGGATATGCTTCGCACTCAACTCCTCAATGATAAGAAGGCAGAAAAGATTCTTGCTGATGCAGCTAACGTGAAGGATGCAAGGTATAAGTTCTTCTAAAAACAAATATGTCCTCCATTGAGGATAAGAAACAGAGAATCCCGCTATTTGAATCTTGAATCAAATGGCGGGATTCTCTGTTTCTTTCCACTAAAACTAAGTTTAGTATTTGATATTCAAATCCTTCATAATTGCTGAGATTTCTCCCATTGTTGTAATGCGAGCAGGAACCAAAGGCAAACGTAATTCATTCTCGATGAATCCCATAGCATTTAACATGGCCTTTACACCGGCAGGGTTTCCATCTACAAAGAGAAGCTTAAATAATTCTGTAAACTTGTGGTGAATGTGAAGTGCAGGAGTGTAATCTCCTTGCAATGCCAAACGCACCATACGACTAAATTCCTTTGGAAGTGCATTTCCAATCACACTAATAACGCCAACAGCACCAAGAGTGATGAGAGGGAAAGTAATGCCATCATCGCCTGATATTACATCAAAATTTTCAGGTTTGTTCTTGATTATATCATCAATCTGAGTGAAATTTCCACTTGCTTCTTTAATAGCAACAATATTCTCACAGTCTCTTGCTAAACGCAATGTAGTATGGGCTGTCATGTTTACTCCAACACGCCCTGGAACATTATAAAGCACAACAGGCAATGAAGTGGCTTCCGCTATTGTCCTAAAATGTTGATAAAGACCTTCTTGTGATGGTTTATTATAATATGGGCATACAGAAAGGACCCCATCAACTCCTGTGAAATCATCTGTTTTAAGTGCGTGTACAACAGCTGAAGTGTTATTGCCACCACATCCCATCAGAATAGGGATTCTACCAGCAACCTTTTCAACTACAATGTCCTTGATTTTTTGTTTTTCATCGGCAGTCAGACATGGTGTTTCACCTGTTGTTGCCAAAATACACAAAAAATCCACTCCATTGGAAATCTGATAATCAAGAAGTCGTCGAAGTGCTGTGTAGTCCACTTCTCCTGTTTTAGTAAATGGTGTGATGAGGGCTACACCTAATCCCTTAAACTTATTGTGAGCCATTGCTACTTATTGAGTTGAAATATATTTCAGTGCAAAGTTAAGAGATTTACATTGAAATACAAAATGAGTGAAGATGAAAATGAGTTTAAGTGCTGTTTTTCATCTTTTTACACAAAAAAATTTTTATGTTCAAACTAAAATTACTACCTTTGCATTCCCAAACGCGCTCTTGACGAGACATGCCATGAAAAAGGTTGTTTAAGGAGAGGGTACCTGAAATGTATTTATAATATAAATTAAGGTGTGGCGTTGAAATGAGAGTCAATTCAGAAAACACAAATAAATTTGAATGCGTGTCCTCGTTGTATTGAAAACAAAGAATTAAAAATCAATTTTTCATCTTTGTATTCTTTTACATCAGCTTACCCATCAAGTTTTTGTGTTGATTATGATCTTTAACAAAAAAACATAAAAATCACAGAAAAAATGACTAAGGCAGAAATCGTTAACGAAATCGCCCAGCAAACAGGCATTGACAAGCAAACTATCATGAAGACCGTAGAGGCTTTTATGGTAACAGTGAAGGACGCATTAGCAAATGACGAGGAAGTATTCCTTCGTGGTTTCGGTAGCTTCATCATTAAGAAGAGAGCTCAGAAAACAGGACGTGACATCAGCAAGAACACAAGTATTATCATCCCAGAGCACAATATTCCTGCATTCAAGCCAGCTAAGGTTTTCATTGAGCAACTAAAGAAATAGTATATTTCAGATAAACCAAATTATAAACTTTTAATTTTCAAGGACTATGCCAAACGGTAAGAAAAAGAAAAGACACAAGATTTCTACTCACAAGCGCAAGAAGAGACTGAGAAAGAATCGTCATAAGAGCAAGTAGTAGGAAGCCTTGATGGCTCAATCTAACTGAAAGTAGAAGATTGAAAGAAAAGTTATCTCTGGACTTTCTTCTTCTACTTTCTTACTTAAAAACAAAAGAAAGAAATGACCAGCGAACTTATTATCGACGCGCAACCGAAAGAGGTGACGATTGCGTTGATGGAAGACCAGCGACTGGTTGAATTCCAACGCGAAGATCAAGACTCAAAGTTTTCGGTTGGCAACATCTATGCAGCCCGTGTGAAGAAAATCATGCCTGCACTGAATGCTTGCTTTGTCGAAGTAGGTCATGAACGCGAAGCATTTCTTCATTACCAAGATTTAGGCGCACAATTCCTTTCGCTCGAGAAGTTCACAAAGCAAGTGATAAGCGACAGAAAGCGACTTGCTCAGATGGACAAGATGAAGCGACAAGCCGACCTTCCAAAAAGCGGAGAAATCCAGTCCATTCTTGAAGTAGGACAAGAAATTTTGGTTCAAATTACCAAAGAACCAATTTCAACCAAAGGACCGAGACTTACCGCTGAAATTAGTTTTCCAGGACGGTATCTTGTCTTGATACCTTTTGAAGACAAGGTGTCGGTATCAAGCAAAATCAAATCAAGCGAAGAACGCGCAAGGCTAAAGCAACTCATACAGAGTATTAAGCCAAAGAATTTCGGTGTTATCGTACGCACCGTTGCCGAGGGAAAGCGTGTAGCAGAATTAGACAAAGAGATGGAAATTCTGCTTCAAAACTGGAAAGATTGCTTGCTGAAACTACAACAAGCCACAGACTTACCTACCCTCGCACACGAAGAAACTGGAAGAGCAGTGTCCCTATTGCGTGACCTCTTCAATCCTTCGTACGAAAGCATCCATGTCAACAATCCACAAGTGTTCCGCGATGTGAAAAAATATGTTTCGCTCATCGCTCCAGAACGCGAAAACATCGTAAAGCTCTACAAGGGTTCTACACCAATCTTCGACAACTTCAATGTCACAAAACAAATCAAGTCGGGATTTGGTAAGACAGTTAGTTACAAAAAAGGTGCATACCTCATCATCGAACACACAGAAGCACTCCATGTTGTTGATGTCAATTCAGGCAACAGAAATAGAGGAGTCGAAGGCCAGGAAGCCAATGCGTTCGAAGTGAATATGGGTGCAGCCGAAGAATTAGCTCGTCAACTCAGGCTACGCGATATGGGTGGAATCATCGTTGTGGATTTCATCGACATGGATTCAGCCGAACATCGGCAAAAACTCTATGAGCGAATGACCGAACTTATGCGAAACGACCGTGCCAAGCACAACATTCTTCCGCTTTCAAAATTCGGTCTGATGCAAATTACACGCCAACGAGTACGTCCTGCAATGGATGTTCACGTTGAGGAAGTTTGTCCTACCTGCATGGGTAAAGGAACAATCAAGTCCTCTTTCCTGTTCACCGACACACTCGAAGGAAAGATTGACTATGTTATGAATAATCTTGGTCAGAAGAAACTTCGTCTTTATGTTCATCCTTACGTTGCCGCATATATTTTCCAAGGAATTGTATCGATTTATAGACGGTGGCAACTTAAATATGGTTTTGGACTGAAGATTATTCCAAGTCAGGAACTTGGTTTTCTACAATATCGTTTCTTAGACAAAAACGATAATGAGATCAATATGACAGAGGAAATAGAAACAAAGTGACCTTGTTCTTCTTCAAAGTAACACTAAAACACAATCCCAACACAAAAAGCGACTTACACGTTTCATGACATGTAAGTCGCTTTTTTATCTAACACGCAAAATATCACCAACGTAAGGGTCGTAATCCTCATCCTTATAATTCATGCGATAGAGAGCTGCAAGTCGAATACCATATTTTTGTGCAATGGAATACATGGTTTCACCTGGAGCAATCTTGTGCCAACGTCCTTTCATTTCTGCAGGTCCCTTGGTTGCTTTCTTCTCCAAATAGATGTAATCTCCTTTTCTTATGGGAACTTCCTCTATAGCTTCATTCAAGGTCAATATCTTACGCAGAGACATCCTCATTTCATTGGCAATTGACTGCCACGTATCACCATCTTTTGCTATAATACAGGAAATACCATTGTTACTTGTAATAGCGTGATAGTTAAACTTCACCTCCTCATATTTGGATGGTTTATAGCGAAAATTAGGATCTTCATCTAAATCGTTCAAGTTGTAAAGCTCAATTAAGCCTATCAACTTATCAGCATAATTTGGGTTTGTGGCATATCCACATGCTTTCAGTCCACGAGCCCACCCTTTGTAATCCAACGTACTCAGACGGAACAGGCGCTGGTAGCGTTCCTTATGTAGAAATCGAGAATGGTCTTCGTAACTGTCTTTTACAGAACTATAAACACGAAAATATTCTCCCACTCTATCATCAGTGTGCTGAGTAACAGGGCCTTGCCAATCACTTCCACGCTTGATTCCAAAATGGTTGTTGCTGCGTCGAGCCAATTCTCCATTTCCCGCACCACTTTCGAGTATAGCTTGAGCTAACGTGATACTCGCAGGAATGCCATGCTTTCTCATTTGGTCAACTGCAATGCTTTTGTATTGCTCAATATAGCGTTCGTATGCAGCACTACGAGTTTGTGCCCACGAAGCTGAAAGAGATGTAGCAAAAAGCAATAGCGAAAATAGAACTTTCTTCATTGTAGTAATAAGGTGTCTTGTTTTAATTGTGTTATTGTGTGTGTTATTTTAGATGATAATCAGCTAAAAGAAAGAGCTGTCGAAGGAAACTGGCAGTAACTCACGAGCCGAATGAATGAAATATGTATGCTCAGTTCCATAAAGCATAATTTTCATGGGCTGATTGTATCGTGTTTCTGTTTCCACCAGCACCTGCCTACAAGCTCCGCATGGCGCTATAGGCCTTGTTGTGAATTTTCCTTCCGTATCACGAGCTGCAACACAGAGCATCAGCACAGACTTTTCAGGATACTTACTGTTTGCATAAAAGATGGTAGTACGCTCTGCACAAAGTCCAGAAGGATATGCTGAGTTTTCCTGATTGGAACCACTGACGATTGTTCCATCGGATAACAAGGCAGCGGCACCAACAGAAAACTTAGAATAAGGAGAATAGCTTCGATAGGTAGCAGCTTTTGCCTCTTCCACCAAAGCCTTCTCTTGTTCTGTTAGCTCATTTTCCTGTTTTGCAACGACAGGAATGTTTATCATGAGTTCTTTCATGGCATCGTATTTTTAGATTTAGAGGGTATTACATCAATAGATTTGCTCACGGAGCTGTTTGATGGCATCCGACTCTATGTATTCATCATACTCCATCAATTTGTCAATATTACCCTTAGGTCCAAGTTCAATGATACGATTTGCTACAGTTTGAATAAATTCGTGGTCATGACTGGCAAAAAGGATATTTCCCTTGAATATTTTCAAATTGTTATTGAAAGCCTGAATTGATTCCAAATCCAGATGGTTGGTTGGAGTATCAAGAATCAGGCAATTGGCATTTTTCAATTGCATACGAGCAATCATACAGCGCATCTTTTCACCTCCTGAAAGCACGTTTACTTTCTTCAGCACTTCCTCACCCGAGAACAGCATACGTCCCAAATAACCTTTGAAAAAGACGTCATTGCCTTCACCGAATTGTGAGAGCCACTCAATGAGATTCTTGTCAGACTTGAAGAATTCAGTGTTATCGAGAGGTAAATATGCCGTAGTAATCGTCACCCCCCACTTGTATGTTCCAGCCTCAGGTTCACGATGCCCATTGATGATTTCAAAAAGAGTCGTCATGGCACGTGGATTATGGCTGAGGAAAACAACCTTCTGTCCTTTTTCCACAGTAAATGACAAGTCCTTGAAAAGTACAGTACCATCATCTTCCAATGCTGTAAGTCCATCCACTTCAAGAATCTGGTTGCCTGGTTCTCTATCCATTTGGAAAATAATACCAGGGTATTTGCGTGTTGAAGGAGTGATTTCCTCCACATTCAACTTCTCCAGCATCTTCTTACGACTCGTCGTCTGCTTACTCTTAGCAGCATTGGCAGAGAATCTTCGAATAAACTCTTCCAGTTCCTTCTTCTTTTCCTCTGCTTTTGCTTTCTGATTCTGCTGCTGACGAAGCGCCAACTGAGATGATTCATACCAGAAAGAGTAGTTTCCCGCAAAAAGATTTACCTTTCCAAAATCGATATCCACCGTGTGAGTACTTACGGCGTCAAGGAAATGTCGGTCGTGGCTTACGACCAGCACTGTATGTTCGAAATTCGCCAAAAAGTCCTCCAACCATGTCACAGTGTCCAAGTCCAAGTCATTGGTAGGCTCATCAAGAAGCAAGTTGTCTGGGTTTCCATAAAGTGCCTGAGCCAACATCACGCGCACCTTTTCCTTACCCGTCAGCTCCGACATCATCTTTCCATGCAGATTCTCCTTGATGCCGAGACCACTCAGAAGAATGGCAGCATCGCTCTCTGCATTCCACCCATCGAGTTCCGCAAATTTTTCTTCCAATTCAGCGGCACGGATTCCGTCTTCATCTGTAAAATCCTCTTTCATGTAAAGAGCATTTTTCTCCTGCATGATATCCCAAAGCACCGTGTGACCCATCATCACGGTGTCAATCACCGTGCAATTATCAAATTTGAAGTGGTCCTGCGAAAGAACCGACAAACGCTCGCCTGGACCTAAAGTAATTTGTCCCTTGGCGGGTTCAAGTTCTCCCGAAATGGCTTTCAGAAGGGTTGATTTTCCTGCTCCATTCGCACCAATGACACCATAGATATTTCCATTGGTGAACTTCAAATTGACATCTTTGTAAAGGGTACGCTTTCCAAACTGAATTGCTAAATCCGAAATAGTGATCATAAATTATATTGAATTTGAGCGCAAAGTTAGCAAAAAAATACTGTCGGATTGATTTTTGAACCTTTAGCTCGGCGAAGCCAATTGATTTGATTGGATTTTTGTCAGTTTTTGAGGGCGCATAGCGAGCTATGTAACCGAGAGAAGTGGCAAAAAGACTTCAAATCAAACAAAAAGCAACCGAAATGAAATAAAATAAATTGGTAGTGAACTAAAAAACAGAATTTTTAGAACCTACCTTAATACTAACTTCTAATTATGGCAAAATTTCTTAAAATCAATGTTGCAGACAATGTAGCCGTTGCTATAGAGCCTCTTTCAGCTGGTGAAGTAGTCAATGTTGACGGCGTAGAATTCAAGCTCAAGAACGACATTCCTGCTGGGCATAAGTTCCTTCTCACCAATCTCAAGGAAGGTGAGGATGTCATTAAGTACGGCTATCCCATCGGCCACCTGCGTGAAGACCATCAGCAAGGTGAATTTATCAATGATGCAAATATCAAAACCAATCTTTCTGGACTTCTCGACTATTCCTACTCCCCTGTTTTCACTGCAGCCGACATCACATCCATGGCTGATGCAAAAGTGGATTATGATGCAGAAGATATTCCTACCACATTCAAGGGCTATCGTCGTAAGAATGGCGAAATCGGTATTCGAAACGAACTTTGGATAGTTCCTACCGTTGGTTGCGTGGATGGCATTGTCAATCAGCTCTGCCAGCGCCTCAAAGCCGAAGTGGGACTTCCTGAAGGCGTGGAGCATTATGGCACATCGGGCGTGGAGCGCATCGTGGCATTCCCTCACAACTATGGATGCTCCCAGCTGAGTGGAGACCATGAGAACACCCGCAAAGTGCTGCGAGACCTCGTCCTTCATCCAAATGCAGGAGCTGTGCTGGTTGTAGGATTGGGATGTGAGAACAACCAACCCGACAAATTCAAGGAGTTGCTCGGAGATTATGATGAGACTCGCATTCGTTTCATGGTCAGTCAGAAAGTGGAGGGTGATGAAGTGGAAGAAGGTATGAAGATTCTGCGCGAACTCTATGCCATTGCATCGAAAGACCAGCGCACCGAGATTCCTCTTTCAGAATTACGAGTAGGGCTCAAGTGTGGTGGCTCTGATGGCTTCTCGGGCATCACAGCAAATCCTCTTCTCGGCGTATTCTCCGATTTCATCGTTTCACAGGGTGGAACAACCGTCCTGACCGAAGTTCCTGAAATGTTTGGTGCCGAAACCATTCTCATGAATCGCTGTGCTACTCCAGAGTTATTCGAGCAGACCGTAGAACTCATTAACGATTTCAAGAACTATTTCCTCAGCCACGGAGAGCCTGTCGGAGAAAATCCATCACCAGGCAATAAGGCTGGAGGTATTTCCACACTTGAAGAAAAAGCATTGGGATGCACACAGAAATGTGGAAAGAGTGCCGTGCGCGGAGTTCTGCCTTACGGAGAGCGTTTGCAACACAAGGGACTCAATCTGCTTTCTGCTCCAGGCAACGACCTCGTTGCTTCCACAGCCCTTGCTTCTTCAGGATGCCACATCGTGCTGTTCACCACAGGCCGAGGCACACCTTTCGGAACCTTCGTACCAACCATGAAGGTGTCCACCAACAGCAATTTGGCAAAAAACAAACCAACATGGATTGACTTCAATGCAGGTGTTTTGGTGGAAGGACAAACCATGGCACAGGTATTCCGTGCCTTTGCCAAGAAAGTCATTTCCGTAGCCAATGGTGAAGCAGCTTGGAATGAGCGCAAGAATTATCAGGAAATCGCCATTTTCAAGACCGGCGTAACGCTATAAGCGATAAGCTTTCATTCGGTTAGATTAGATAAAAACCACGAATTTCACGAATTATTTGATTGGATTTTTGTCAGTTTTTGAGGGCGCATAGCGAGCTATGTAACCGAGAAAAGTGGCAAAAAGACTTCAAATCAAACAAAAAGCAACCGAAATTAAATAAAATGAATTGGTAGTGAACTAAAAAACAGAATTTTTAGAACCTACCTAAAAATACTTCATCTAATTTCACGAACAAAAATGCTGGCATTTTTAAAATTAGAGAAATTACAAAAAATTCAATCAAAATTCGCTTAATTCGAGTAATTCGTGGTTGAGAATAATCCCAAGTATTTTTTTCGATTACCTATTTCGTTATTTAGAGATGAATAGTGGTCATTTGAATCATACTCAAAGCAAATCATCCCCTCCCTATTACGATGGCAGGGAGGGGGGCTGTACCACTATACCCCCCTTTCTCGCCCTCTCTCCACTCCTCGTATTTCTTTTCCTTTATCTTGCCACCAGCATCATCCTGAAGGACTTCTATAAGGTGCCTATCACGGTGGCATTCATGGTTTCGTCCATCTATGCGGTCTTTACCTTAAAGGGAAGTATCAATCACCGAGTGAAAGTGTTCTCAATGGGAGCAGGCGATAGCAACCTCATGCTCATGCTTTGGATTTTCATTCTTGCTGGGGCATTTGCCAGTAGTGCGAAATCCATGGGAGCAGTGGATGCTACGGTGAATCTCACACTGAGACTCCTTCCATCATCCTTCCTTCTGCCTGGCATTTTCGTTGCAGCCTGTTTCATATCTTTGTCTATCGGCACATCAGTAGGAACAATAGCGGCACTTACGCCGATTGCCTTTGGCATTGCCAACGAATCCGAACTCTCCGTACCATTTGTAGTTGCCATCATCGTGGGAGGTGCCTATTTTGGTGATAATCTGAGCTTTATCAGTGACACCACCATCGTTGCCACTCAGACGCAGGGCTGCAAAATGAATGACAAGTTCAAGGCGAACATTAGCATTGTGCTGCCTGTGGCACTCATCATGATGCTCCTTTACTATTATATGGGGAAAGATGTGTCGCTACCAACTTCCATTCCTGAAGTAAGTGCGCTGAAGGTACTCCCCTATTTAGTGGTTATCGTGACAGCAGTGCTGGGACTCAATGTGATGCTGGTACTAATTATTGGTATGGTGCTTACAGGAACCATTGGCATGTTGGACGGCAGTTACAACCTTTTCGGTTGGTTCCAAGCTATGGCAGATGGTATCATTGGCATGTCGGAACTCATCATCGTAACACTCTTGGCAGGAGGCATGTTGGCTATTATTCGTTACAATGGTGGTATCGATGCCATTATCAATGCACTGACGAAACACATCAAAGGAAAACGAGGAGCCGAATTCAGTATAGCGGCACTGGTGTGCTTGGTGAATATCTGTACGGCAAACAACACTGTGGCAATCATCACATCGGGACCTATCGCTAAGGACATTTCACTCAAGTTTGGAGTGAACAAAATGAAGAGTGCAAGCATACTCGACACGATGTCATGCTTCACGCAGGGACTCCTGCCCTACTCCGCTCAAATGCTCATTGCGGCAGGCTTAGCGTATGTGAATCCCATCACTATCCTCACGCACCTTTACTATCCCATGGCGATAGGAATAGCAATTATTTTATCGATTCTATTCAGATACCCGAAAAAGTACTCATAGAAAGAAGCGAAGGGGGTGAAAGAGTTGTTGCTCTTTCACCCCCTCAATTTTCAAATAGGTTCTGTTCAATTACTTCTTGAAGAAACGATTGAAAAGACCTTGGAAACCAGCACCATGACGTGCCTCATCCTTAGCCATTTCATGAACAGTGTCGTGGATAGCGTCGAGGTTCAGTTGCTTTGCCTTCTTTGCTATTTCCATCTTGCCAGCACATGCGCCTTCTTCAGCCAGCATACGCTTCTCCACATTGGTCTTGGTGTCCCAAACCACTTCACCAAGGAGCTCGGCAAATCTTGAAGCGTGGTCTGCCTCCTCGAAGGCATAGCGGCGGAAAGCTTCTGCTATCTCAGGATAGCCTTCACGGTCTGCCTGACGACTCATAGCCAGATACATTCCCACTTCCGTGCACTCTCCAGCAAAATGATCCTTCAGACCCTGAAGGATGAACTTGCCGTCTTCTGTGTCAGGAATATCCTTTGCCACACCAATCACATGTTCCGTTACAAACTGAAGGCTTGCACTTTCTTCCATCAACTTAAACTTTTCGCCTGGTACCTTGCACAGAGGACACTTCTCAGGTGGTGTATCTCCTTCATGCACATAGCCACATACTGGGCATACCCATTTCTTTGCCATAATTTTTTTCTTTAGATGTTGTTAAACCATAAATTAGTTAAAAAGTGGTGCAAAAATCCAAGAAACTCATCTCTTGCGATTTGCTTTGCGAATATCGGAATTTATTTTGAATAAAACAATAGAAACAGGAAATTAAAAATAAAAAAAGCTATTTTCAACGGAAAGCCCTCAAAGAGAAAGCCCCAAGCCCCTATCGGGGCTAAAAGAGAAAAAACCAAATGTTAAAAAATGTATTCGGGATTTAGATGAAGTAACAAAGTGACAAATTTTGTTTTTTTCATTATTTTAAAACACAACGGTTTTGATGGACTTGTCCATCTCCTTTGTATAATCGAGAGTGAACTTAGTTCCTCTCTATTTGCCATTCGAAATGCAAGAACGCAGTCGTATTCTTGCACTTTCAGTTTATTCCTTTACATTGGTAAACCTTTCCCAAATTTTTCATTGTTAGGAAAGAATTCTATTAACTTCAGCCCCTTCATTTTTGTAAACTATACATTCAAATGGACAAGAAATTCAGTAAATTAAAAATAATAAATGCTAAACTATGTTAATCGATTTATTCTCTTGATATATGTCAATTTGTGACTTTGTGACTTTGTGACTTTGTGACTTCATCTAAAAAAATTAACTAC
>CADBXS010000080.1 GCA_902798705.1 uncultured Bacteroidales bacterium | reverse complement strand
TGAGGCCATAGACCACAGGCGAGAACTCATCCCATGTGAACATCTCCCTGTGCATGTCGAGCGTGAGGGACACAGTTTTGCTTTGGACCAGGCTCGATGTCCTGAAGTAGAATCGGCTATCCGCATTCAGGGGAGTGGCCTCGGCGATGACGACTTGAGGATCGGTGGATGTGTTGAAGTTCTGGTAGGTGCCATCCAACTGTACGATGACCGTTGCTTTCATGTTCTTCACGTCGGGCACCACCTTCACATGCTTGATGTAGAGTTCACGGGGCTGTGCTTGCAGTTCGATGCGTCCCGTGATGCCGTTCCAGTTGCCTTGTGTTTGGTCGGTGACGCTGTGAGAGTCCTGTCCTACGCACACATTCTCGATGCCGTTATACACCTTGATGGCGATGTTGTTGCTCTCGCCAGCGTTGATGTAAGCCGTGACATCATAGACATGGGGCGTGGAGAGCGACATCTGGTGGCCCACCTCCTTGCCGTTGATGAAAACGGTGGTTTCGATGTGGGGCCGTTCGAGGAAGAGCGTGAGTCTCTGCCCTTTCATGTGGGCTGGCACATAGAACTGCCTCGAGTACCATGCGTTGCCCACATAGTGCTTGGTGGGGGTGAGGAAGAACGGGAATTTCATCTCGCCTTCCTTGCGGTACTTCTCCATGTAGGGGTTGAAGAAATAGCTGGAGTCGTAGAGCGAACCCGTCCACAGCGTGTTCACACTCACGTCCACGCCCTTGTCGTTGGTGAGCATGGAGCCAGGCAACATCACGTGGTCGTTGTAGTTGGGTTCGTCGCCCATGGCGAATTTCCAGATGCCAGCCAGGTCAATCGCCCTTTCCGAATTTGTCGTGAGCGGGTTCGAAGCCGACAAGGAGAGGAACGATGCCAGCAGCAGACTGGCGAGGATGGAGGTGATACGTTTTACGGACATGGCACTAAGTAATCTTTTAAAATAACTTGGTAAGTTTTTAATTCATTCATTTGTGTTTTTTTTAACCACGAATTTCTCGAATTAAACGAATATTAGATGTAATTATTTTCGAATTTCTCTAATTTTAAAAATGCAAGCATTTTTGTTCGTGTAATTTTGATAATAATCTTTTAAGAAATTCGTTTAATTCGAGTAATTCGTGGTTGAGAATAATCCCAAGTTAATTGTTTATCTTTACTATATTGATTTTGTTGATGGTTTCGCCAGGCGTAGTGTCAGCCTCGCGAGGGAAATAGACAGGCATATCTTTTTGCAGTGGCAGGATGCGCAGTTCGAGTTGCGTTGTGCCAGCAGGCAGTCGCCACAGTCCGAAGAGCAGAGGGCGACCGTTGTAGAAGTTGTCCTGAATGAGCTGACCGTTGGCATAGAGGCGTGCCACGTCGCCGCGATAGTCGATGCTGAGCAGGCGATGGAACTTCTGTCCTGCTTCCTCAGGCACTTCGATGCGGTACACGGCAGCTTGTTCGAAGTCGGCATCCGTAGGTTCTTCGGCTGCTTTGTTCACACCAATGGTGATGGTACGAGGGGCTCCCGATTCCTTCACTTTAGTGA
Source organism: uncultured Bacteroidales bacterium (assembly GCA_902798705.1). GTDB lineage: Bacteria > Bacteroidota > Bacteroidia > Bacteroidales > Bacteroidaceae > UBA3839. Next base: position 8,474 of record CADBXS010000080.1, on the reverse strand, counting down.
ACGATGCCTTGAAGGCGATGTCCTCGTAGGCAGTTTGTTCTGAGAAGAGTAAGCCTGCTTGTTCGGGAGTGAGAAGATAGATGGCGTGTTTAGCTTTGGCGATGGGTTTGGCATTGGGCTTAAGGTTCTTCATTACCTTGCCGTTGACACTGATTTCGGTAGGAATGCCTGGTATCTGCATCAGATAGATGTTGCCGTCGCGATAGGCAACGAGTTGAGCCGTGGCATAGTCGATGTGGGTGTCGTCGATGTCGATGTTGACAGGGAAAATTGCCATGGCTCCAGCTGGGATGGTGATGGCTTTCTGTGGAAATTTCACTCCGCAAACATTGAACTGCACGTTCTTCTTTGCTGTGAGATGCTGAAGGCGTTCGTAGTTGTTCAGGAAAACGAAGGCAGGACAGGAATCATCACCTTGCCTGTTGGCTCTATAGCTCCAGCGTAGATAACTGTTGTCGCCTTTCTTCTGTTCCTTATCGGCACAAGGGAAAATGGCTTCCATCGGCGCGAGGAGATCGCCGAAGTCCTGCATGAAGAGATGGAGCGGACGCAACGAATAGAAGTGCGGATTGCGCTGACCGAATTCACCGAGTGGTGCTTGGAAATCGTAGGTCTTCACAGGCAGGTCGTTGTAGTTCGTAGCTACGGTGCGCTGCATCTCGTTCAGGTATTTACCTTCCGCCTCGCTCTTGCCCAAGCGTTCTGCCCAACTCACGGGGTTTGTGCCTCCGTGATACATATAGTAGCCCAAGAGGTTGCTACCGCTACCCAGTTTCACGAGCGCCATGGAATAGGCATCCTCGGGGTAGAGATATACACGACGGTGGTAGCTCGTCATCATACCGCCACCCAGTTCGCAGGTGAAGTAAGGGTACTGCTGTTCGTCGGCATTGGCTTTGGTGTTGGAATAGTCGATTTGTTCGGAGGCGATGGCATCGGTGGTGCGCTGCCCCTTGAAGTGGAACGCCTTCCAATAGCTGCCAGCCGTTTCCTCAATGCTACGCTCCCAGAAGCCGTCGGCATAGTCGCCATAAAGCGGAATCATCTCACCGAAAGGTACGGGTGTTGCTAGCTCAGGCCAACCTGTGCGGGTGTAGAACGGCAGGTCGTAACCGATGCCCAAAGCGATGCGCTTGAGTGCCATCAGGTAACTGCCTCTGCCTCGGTATTCATTATCGAACTGACAAGCCATGATAGGTCCACCATCTTTCCATTGCAAACCTTGAATCTGCGTGAAGATCTGTCGATAGAGTCGTTCCACAAAACTCAGGAACACCGGGTCTTCGGAACGCATGCGCAGAGCCTTGCCGTCGCTGCCTTTCTTCGTGAACATCCAGTCGGGAATGCCACCCAATCGAACTTCACCATGACAGAACGGACCTACGCGCAAAACGACGGGCATACCTTCAGCCTTGCACACTTCGATGAATCGGCGGAGGTTGCGCTGTCCGCTCCAGTCGAACACGCCCTCCTGTTCCTCTACGTGGTTCCAGAACACATAGGTGGCGATGATAGTGACACCGCCTTCCTTCATTTTCCTTACTTCCGCTTCCCACTCGTTTTCGGGAATGCGGGAGTAGTGCACCTCGCCCATCACGGGGCATACTCTTTTGTTGTCGATGAATAGCGAATGCTTGTCCCACGTCACTTTACTGCCAAACGGATACTGTGCCGATGCAGTCAAAGAGATAAACAGGAATGATATAGTTAGGATGGTGTTTTGAATCAGTCTCATGGATTATTATCAGGGATTAGAAGGATGAAAAGGCTTCTTTATTAGAAAAAGTTAAGGAAGGATTATTTTACAAAGAACGGAAAAAATAATTAAATGGTCAAAGGTTTTTAGGAAAAAAGAATGTGAAAAACCTTTTTGTCCTTAAAACCTTTGAAAAAACTCGTTATTAATGAATCAGTGTGCGGAAAGCCTGAATGCCTTGATGATTCACGTTGAGTGCTTCTGCCTCATCGAGATAGCGTAGCGCCTTCGTTTCGTTGCCGATGCCATAGTAGCCCAAAGCCATCATGTATTTGCAGTGGATGGTGTTGTTCTCCTGCAAATCGCCTTCCCAGATGAGAAGGTCGGGTAGTGAAACAGCGAAATAATCCATCTTCACGCTGTCGAAAAGATGCTTCTCTCCGTAGGTGATGAGACGATAGAAGGTACCGTTTGCTTTACCGTTATAAAGCGACTTCTCTTCCTCGTCGCTTGTGGAGCTGGCTAATTTCCGATAAGCAAGTCCTGCATAGAAAATCTTGTCGGGTTTGGCATCGTTGTAGTACATGGCAGCAGCGGGTTCAGTAGGTCCTTCTGTGGCTTTCAACCAGCAATCTCGTGCTTTCTCCAGGTCGCCCATCTTCTCGTAAGCACAGCCCATCAGATAATAGAAGTCATTTTCCTGTGCGCCATAGAGTTTGCCTTCTCCAAGATGATGAGGATAAACGAGGCATTCCTCAAGGAGAGCTAATGCCTCCTCATTTTTAATTTTTAATTTTTCATTTTTCATTATTATTTCTTTAGCCATCTCCACTCGTGCGGTTTGATACTGGAACGACACTTTGCCTTCGCCACCTTCCCAAGGATGGAACTGGTGTGCATCGAGTTTGGTCTTTGCCTCTTCATAACGCCCTAATTGATTGAGCAAGGTGATTTCCTCCAAGACGAGGTCGTCGCGCTGCTGAATCAGCTGTGGATACTGTTGTAAGCGAGCCAAGCGGTCAGCATGAGGATGTTGCAAACGCTTGTAGAGCTGGTCGAGCTCCATCAAGATACGTGCATCCGTTGTGTCAAGTTGGAAGGCACGCTCCATGTATTTCAATGCCTTTTCGGCATGGTGTTGCTTATTGAAAGCGGCAAGTGCAAGATTACGCCATACGGTAGGGAATGTTTCGTCGAGTCGAGCTGATTCCTCCCACGCTTCTACCGCCACATCATACTGACGTTTGTCGTAGTAGAGGCATCCTAAATAATAGTATGCTTTCGCACCACTTGGATTCACCTTGTTGGCGCATCGCAATGCCAAAATATCCTCTAAGCGATTTGGAAAACAGCAATAGCTTGAAATGTGCTCTGCCTTTTCGAAGAGGGCGGACCCCTCCAGCTCCCCTGAGAGAGGAGAGAAAGCATTGGCGAGGTGCGTGCTTGCCCATCCTTTATAATAGTATGTGAGAGGATTGACAGCATTCACTTCCTCCGAGAATTGAAGTACGGCGATACATTTCTCCCAAAGTCCAGCCTGAGCATAGTCGAGAGCCAATTCATGGTAGTTGAGTGGATTGCCATGCATGAGTGTGCGAATCGTCGTGGTGTCGCCCTTCTCGAAAAGGCAACCATAGTTGAAATGGTCGAGCTGGAGAGATTCCTCAATGAGTGTCATGGCTTCTGCTTCGCGTCCCAAAAGCTTCAGCACTGCAGCTTTCAGTGCACGAGCTTTGTGGTGGTGCCAGTTGCGGATGAGAGCACGGTCGAGTTCGTAGCGTGCATCCTCCAAACGGTTCTGCATCACAGAGATTAGTGCACAAGCAAAATAAGCCGCATCCTGCCAAGCACCGTTCCATGTAGCCTTATAGAACCAGTCGTAGGCTTCGTCTATCTTTCCTTGATATTTGAGTGCGAGTGCTAAATTGTAGAGCGGCTCGCCTTCGTATGGGTTTGGATTACGCTTCATCAGCACCTTCACGGCACGGCGAAGATACGGTTCTGCCTTATCGAATCGACCGCGACGGATATACCAAAGTCCCATGGCGTTGTTGCAGCGCATGTCGTTCGGATCGCGTCGCAAAGCTTCCTCGTAGTAGTCGAGTGCACTCCATGTGGCATGGCGATATTGTTCCAAATGTAAGCCCGTCAGATAGAGTTGCTCGTTGGTTTTCGTATCTTCTGGACTCAGCGCAGCCTCTGCTGCATCAGGTACACGCTTCACTTCGTCACTCTCTGCATGCCAAGTGAGTCGGTTGGCACACACGGTGATTTCATCAAAAGCGGCATCACCCGTCTCGATGATTTGGTCGATGATGTCGGCAGGAGTGAGTTGCAATGTCTTTTCGAAGAACAGCGTTCCATCGTCTTTCTTCACGACGAGTTTCACCTCTTGCTTCGAAGTTGTCATCAATCGGAGACGGATGCCTTGCTCTGCTTCATCCACATTCATGATGATGTCCTTCGATGCCTGTTTCACGATACCCAATTCTCGATATGGCATGAAATACTGCGTGAATTCCTTTTCCTCGTAAGGCTGAATCCACGAAAAATCGGGCTGGTTTTCGGTATAGACTCCTGCCATCAGCTCGATGTATGGTCCGTCCTCATCGGTGAGGTTGCGGTCCCACGCCTGTCCGAAGTCGCCATTGCCCCAAGTCCATTGTTTCTTACCAGGACTCACGTGGTGGTTTGCCACATGCAACATTCCACCCTTTGTGTCGTTCTCGTAACCGCCTTCGAAGTCGTATTTCGAGTTGACGCCCATGTAGCTCGTTGGCACCTTGATGTTCTTGTAGTTCGAAATATCCACGCCAGCCGAGTAGTCCATCTTGTAATAGGTTCCCGTGGCGATAGGGAAAGTGCTGACGGCACGTTTGCCATGGTCGAACACCGCGTTGATGTCGGGTGGAAATACGCTTTGGTAGTCGTCGTTCACGTGAACAGCCGGATTTGCCCACCACAAGAAGGTCTGAGGCAGTTCGGTGCGGTTGTAGAATTTCACGTTGATTTCCAAATAGGCACAACCTGGGCGCAGTGTGAAACCTGCCATTCCTTTCTGATGGAACATACGCTCCATTTCGTTCACCCATACCGTCACACTGCCATCTTCCTTCTCCTCGATGGTGCAATCCACTTCCATGAAAGTGCTCGGACGATGGTGCTGAGGCCAGTTGAATTCGATACCTCCCGAAATCCAAGGGCCTGCCAACCCAACGAGTGCTGGTTTGATGACATGGTTGTAATAAACGAAATGACGCTGTTTGATTTTGTCGTATGCCATCTGCACACGTCCACCCAGTTCTGGCAGAATCATCACCTTGATATATTCGTTTTCCAACCACACGGCATGGTAGGTGTGGTCGGTTTTTTCGTCTGCTATCGACTCAATCACGGGGTATGGATACACCACACCGCTCGAACCCTGATACACTCTCTTTTCCAAGAAAATCGGATTCTTCTCGTAAGCCCCACATTCATACGTTGGGATGACAATATCTTCTCTCCAAGCTTTTACCATAGTTATTTTTGAATTATTATTGACGGTGAATGTTTCTTCAATTTTTTATTTTTCATTGACCAGTTCTTTTTCCAGTTCCTCCAACGTCTTTCCCTTCGTCTCAGGGCAGTTGCGGAACAGGAAAACGTAAGCGCACAAGCAGATGGCGCTGTAAATCCAGAACGAGCCACTACTGCCGAGGGCTGCATTCATTGGAGGAAAAGAGAAGGTGAGTGTGCAGCATCCTACCCATAGCGCAAAGGTACAAGTTGCCATCGCAATGCCACGTACTCGGTGTGGGAATATCTCTGCTAGCAATGTCCATGTGACAGGTCCGAGTGTCATGGCGTAGCACGAAATGGCTGCAACCACCAGCACCACCATCATGAACCCTGTGACGTGCAGATGATAACAAGTGCCAAGGATGAAGTAGATGATGCCGAGTCCCAAACTACCAATGAGCATCAGGGTGCGACGTCCCCATTTCTCAATGGTGTAGAGTGCCACAAAGGTAAAGACCACATTGGCAATACCCGTAATCACGATATTGATGAACATGCCGTCCACGTTGTATCCGGCTCCCACGAAAATCTCCTGTGCATAATTGAAAATCACGTTCGTTCCGCACCATTGCTGGAACACTGCAATCACCAATCCCAATAGTAGCACCTTACCATATTTAGCCTGTATCAACTCACGCAGTCCAGCTTCCTTTTGTCCCGTATGCTGCGATGCTGTTGTAGCCATCTTCATCTTCAGATACACTGGCGACTCAGGAATGAAGAAACTCATGATGAGGAACAAGGCTGCAGGCAAGGTCTCTGCCCAGAACATCCAGCGCCAACCCCATTCCACGTTCCATGCCTGACTCACTGCATTCGTTGTGTCGCGAGCCAAGAGCATGTTCACAATCTGTGCGCTCAGGATGCCCAACACAATCGTCATCTGGTTCAGCGACACCATCCTTCCGCGAATCTCTGCAGGACTCACTTCTGCTATATACATAGGTGCCAAGGCTGAAGCAATACCGATGCCGATACCGCCTACGAAGCGAGCGATGTTGAACAGCGTGAAATCGTTGAACAAACCGGTTGTAATGGCTGACACCGTGAACAGCACTGCCGATAGCATGAGAAGTGGCTTTCGACCAAACCTATCGGCGGCACTACCTGCCACCATCGCTCCCACCAAACAACCCACCAAGGCAGTTGTCATCGCCACCCCCTGCATCACAGGGTTGTTGTCGATGCTGAAATACAGTTCATAAAACGGTTTGGCACCGCCAATCACTACCCAGTCGTAGCCAAAGAGTAGGCCACCCATGGCAGAAACCATGCAAATGAAATAAATGAATAATTTGCTCTGACTTTTCATATCGATGTTAGTTTTTATTTCCTGTTGCAAAATTACATCTTTTCTATAGTGCAATATATGGACTTTTTAACTTTTCATAATGGACAAAATAGCGCTCTCTTCGCACCCGTTTTCCCTCTTTTTTGCATTCCAAGCATTTCTCCATGCAAAAAAAGGACTCCATTAGGTGTAGGTTTACCAAAAAATCCATACCTTTGGTGTGATTCTTAATCACATTGCGATATGCCAAGAAGAAAAGACGGATTTTCGGGCGAACGAACCGTGGTGCTGCCACCAGAAACCATTGCCTTGGAAGCCATCGACCCACTGATTCACTATCTCTACATCACCGACATTGGCTATTATCCCATGGCCAAGCATCACTATCGCAACCGTCCCGAAGGCATCGACCAGTATGTGCTGATTTATTGCACCGACGGCAGTGGATGGTGCACTGTCAATAGCCATCAGTATCACATCGAACGAAACCAATATGTCATCCTGCCTGTGGGTGTGCCTCATGCCTACGGAGCAAATCCCGACAGCCACTGGACCATCTACTGGGTGCATTTCAAGGGGGAACATGCTGCCGTCTATGCTGAAGGAGCGCAAACCCCTCAGACCATCAGTGTCGCCCTCAATTCTCGTATCAGCGAACGAAACAACATCTTCGAGGAGATGCTTTCCACCCTCCAGCAAGGCACGGAACTCGAAGATCTCCGCTATGTATCTTCGCTGCTTCACCATTATCTCGCCTCCATGCGCTACCTCTGTCAGTTCCGTCGAGGACGAAACTCCATCCCATTGCTACCCGATGCTCAGCAGCACACCATCGTCACGGCTGCCAAGCACTTCATGGATGAGAACATAGAACGGCGCATCACACTCAAGGACGTGCTTCAATACGTGGGCTATTCACAAAGTCATTTCAACGAGATTTTCCACAAGCAGATGGGTGTCAGTCCGCTCGTCTATTTCAAGCAGCAGAAAATCAAGCACGCCTGTCATTTGTTAGTGATGACAGACCTGAAAATCAATCAAATATGCTATAAGTTAGGTTTCGATGACAGCCTCTATTTCTCACGAATGTTCAAGAAGCACACAGGCATGTCGCCACGAGCCTATCGACTGGCACACGCACAGAACGAAGTTACACAAATAAATCATCCGCTGTGATAGTCGTTTGGATGATACTGCTATTTTGCCAAATCTATGTAAAATTATGGCGGTTTGGCAGAATAAGACAAGTTTTCCTTGGCACTGTGGAGTTTGTTCTTGAAAAATCCTTTCAAATCCTTTAAATCCTTGATAAAAAGCTTTATCTTTGAAACGATTTAGAAAAAGGTAGGATTTCAATGAAAGATAACATGAACGAAATGCTTCCTCTCGTGGATGAGGAAGGTAACATCATCGGTGCAGCCACACGTGGTGAATGTCATGGAGGCAGTAAGCCATTGCACCCCGTGGTGCATCTCCATGTGTTCAACAGCCGTGGCGAACTCTATTTGCAGCGTCGCCCTGAGTGGAAAGACATACAGCCAGGCAAGTGGGACACTGCCGTCGGTGGTCATGTTGATTTCGGTGAGAACGTAGAGATGGCTTTGAAGCGTGAGGTGAAAGAAGAAATAGGAATTGAGACAGATACCCAATTCCTCATGAAATATGTCTTCGAGTCGGCACGTGAGCGCGAACTCGTCTTTGTCCACAAAGCCATCTATGACGGCGACATCCATCCCTCCGACGAACTCGATGGCGGTCGCTTCTGGACAGAACAAGAGATCCTCGATGCCATCGGCAAAGGCATCCTCACTCCCAACTTCGAACAGGAATACCACCGCCTCAAAGAACAGGGATTCATCTAAGAACCACAAATTTCACAGATGAACACTGCTTTTATATTTTTAGAAAGCTTCGGTTTTGCCGAAG
>CADBXS010000079.1:17053-21361 GCA_902798705.1 uncultured Bacteroidales bacterium | reverse complement strand
TGATTTTATTTAAAAACCACAGATTGAACAGATGAAAATAAATTTTTCGGTTTATTTGCAAACGATTCCTGTTTCCAAACAGAAAACAGCAACGATGGGAAAAAAACTTCATGGAAGGCTTTTCCGTGTAAATGGAAAACCTTTCCGTATAAACGGATAACCTTTCCGCGTGTACGGAAAACTTTTCCATATAGTTTTTTCCTCATGCGGAGGAAGTTTTTTATCGTTACTTAATAAGTATTTGCTATATTTTTGCTTCTTTCACCTCTTTTCTTTATCTTTGTCGCCACCTAACTTACTTCTCATCATGAAGCGACACAGATTCTTCTTTCCCTTCTCCAAGGACATCATTCTCTTTCTGATGCTGGGCATGGTGTTCACATTCTCAGCCTCTGCTCAACAAGAATCGAGTATCACGGATGCTGACATGAAGAAGGCTATCAACGCACTCGATGCCACCATCGCAAAGAAAAACGAATACCATTCCCTTCGCCAACAACGCACAGACAGCCTGCAACGGATGGCAAACAGAGTGAAGGGGCCTCAACTCATTGAACTATATAAGGAACTGTTCACCACCTTCTCTCGTGTGCAGACCGATTCTGCCCTACTCTTTCTCAACCGTCTTTCCCACCTGCCAGAAGCAAACAGCAACTCCGACCTCCGCATCTACACCGCTATCGGACGAGCAGAAATCTATGCAGTCACTGGCCAGTACGATGCAGCCCAATCTCTACTGAAAAACTTGCATATCTCACAGGCTTCACCCGAAACTCGTCTCTACTACTACCACACATGCCGCACCATCTACGGATGGATGGCAGAATATGCTTCAGTAGAGGAATACCGTTCTTCTCTGCTTGCTACCACAGAACTCTATCGTGACTCGATCATCGCAACTCAAAACACGGACGTAGGTACCAACATTGTCCGTGTAGATAAGATGCTCACACACGGTGTTATCGACTCCGCCATCGTTCTCTCACTTGCTGATCTTGAAAAGGCCCTACCTGACGAACGGCCCTACATCTATTATAATTTAGCAGAGGCATATCGACAAAAGGGTGAAACTCACCTTTACAAACACTATCTTGCACTCACTGCCACTGCCGACATTCAGCATGGCATCACAGAATACCTCGCGCTCCCTACCCTCGCCCAACTTGCCTACGAGGAAGGCGACCTCACTCGTGCCTACAACTACATGGTCTGCTCCATGGAAGACGCCAACTACTGCAAGGCACGCCTTCGAGCTGTAGAAGTGAGCAATTTCTTCCCCATCATCGACAAGGCTTATAAGGACTATCAAAACCGTCAGCGCACCACAGAGCGCATCTTCACATACGTCCTTGTTCTCTTGGCTCTACTCCTCCTTGCCGCCATCTTCTACCTCCGCCGACAAATGCGGAAACTATCTTCCACGCGTCGCCAACTGGCTCGCACCAATCTCCAGCTCAATTCCACTAACCAGCAACTCAACTCCGCCAACCAGCAGTTGGCACAAGCCAACAGTCAACTGCAAGAAGTGAACAAGGGATTGCTGCACACCGACCAAGTGAAGGAAGAATACATCGCATACTACCTTGGACGATGCAGAAACTATATAGACACATTCCGACGTTTTCGACTCGATATGCTTCGTCTTGCCAAGAACCGACAGACCGACGAGCTGCTCCGTGCCCTGAAGAGCGACGAACTTTTCCAAAGTCAGCAGGAACAGTTCTATGCCGACTTCGACGAGGCTTTCCTTAACATTCATCCCAACTTCGTGGAGAACTTCAACGCGTTGCTCCGACCAGAGGAACGGATTCAGCCCAAGCGTGGAGAGCTGCTTAGCACCGAATTTCGCATCTTCGCTCTCATTCGTCTGGGCATGAACGACACCACCGACATCGCCCATTTCCTCGACTACTCTCTTGCCACCATCTACAACTACCGCTCTCGAATCCGCAATTGCTCCATCTATCCCAAAGAGGAATTCGAGAAACGGTTGATGCAATTGTAAAGGAGTGAAAAGTGAAAAGTGAAAAATGCCATCCGGATGGCAACGCTTCACGCTTCACTTAATCTCTACGGAGTTTTGGAGTATAGGAGTTTTTCTTTAAACAAATCCTTGTAAATCCTTTAAATCCCTGATTCACTTTTAACTTATCACTTTATAGGGGGTCGCCTTCGGCTCGAAATTGATTTTAAAATTAACACGAAAATTTTTTAAAAAATTCTAAATGATAATTCTAAATTTTATTTCAAGCGCAGCGCCCCTAAAGAATCCTTCTAAATCCTTTAAATCCCTGATACATTTTTCACTTTTAACTTTTAACTTTTAACTTATGATAGACAACTTAATCACCAGTATTCAGAATCCCAAAATAAAAAAACTCGTTTCACTTCAGCAGAAATCTGCAGAACGCAGAAAGGAACAACTGTTTGTAGTGGAGGGACAGCGTGAACTAAGCCATTGTATTGAGGCAGGATTCCAAATCGACACCATCTTCTATTGTCCAGCCCTCTTCAGCGAAGGCACCACCATCGAAAGTCTTCTCCCCAATTCTGCCAACACCCGTTGTTTTGAAGTGACACCACAAGTGTATGGAAAAATTGCCTATCGAGGAACCACGGAAGGTATTGTCGCAGAAATAAAAGAAAAGCACCATAGTTTGGCTTCACTCAAGCTGAAAGAAAATCCCCTTATCATTGTCTTGGAAAGCGTAGAGAAACCAGGAAACTTAGGTGCTGTTCTCCGTAGTGCCGACGCAGCTGCCGCTGATGCCGTCATAGTTTGTGACCCCCTCACCGACCTCTTCAATCCCAACCTCATCCGCAGTTCTATCGGAGCTATTTTCACAGTGCCAACCATTGCCTGCAGCTCTGCAGAATGCATCTCCTATCTTAAGGAAAACCACATTCGCATTCTCACCGCACAACTGCAAGACTCCCACCTCTATTATCACACCGACATGTGTGCTGCCACTGCTATCGTGATGGGAACGGAATCCACAGGTCTCACTCAGCAATGGCGCACAGCTGCCGACGCACATATCCGCATACCGATGCTCGGACAACTCGACTCACTCAACGTGTCGGTCAGTGCTGCTATCTTGCTCTTTGAAGCAGTAAGGCAGAGGAATGCAAACTGAAAAGGCCTCACCCCCCAACCCTTCTCCAAAGGGCGAGGGGAATTGACTAAATATTAAAATTATCCATTTTCAATCCCAAGCATTTCCAGAATTCACGTGGAAGGAAAACATTCTCAAGTGTAATGCAATCCTCAAACAGAGGTGCGATTTGTAAAGGTGTATAACCTGCAGAACCACATCCTATCTTTGTGACAAGGAAACGTGATTGGGGATGTTCCTTAGCGAATGTTGTAAAGCGCATAATTGCTTCTTTCATGACATCCAATCCTTCTGTTGTAGGAATGGCATAGCTCTTACCTTGTAGTCCTTCTTTCTGTCCCTGAATTGCACCAAAACAACTTAATGCCTGTTTTGCGGCACCACCATTATGGATACCGTTGGCATTGCTACCAAACACAAAAATCTCATTTTCTTTCAGTTCCTCAATATGTTCAGGGGTTACTCTCTGGCTATAGTACTCTCTAGCAAACAGACGTTTTCTCATCCTCCTTTCTTCACTCGTAATGTTGCTATTCATGCAGTAGAGTTCGTTCATCTTTTCGTAGTATGCCATTTTCGACGAACGTTCACGTCTCCAAGTATTACCTGAACCCAGTTGGTCATGACTAAACTCAACTACGTTTTCAATAGAAAGAAGGTCTGACACTTCCTTCACGTTGTGCGCCGAACCCATATAGGAGAAGGACCAGCCTTCCTCTTTCAGCTGCTCTATCAATTCACGCAAACTGTATGCATTCCATTCTTTTGAGGAATTTTCCAAACCATCTGTTAAAACTGTAACTACAGCAGTGGCATCCTCGTCACCCTTGATACATTGATGAAGCTGTGTCAAAGACTTTCCCATCGCATCGTAAAGAGGAGTGCATCCGTCTGGCTTATACCGTTCAATCTCTTTCACAGCAAGAACGGGTTGATTGTCAATTATCGTTCTGACATCTGGTAAATACGAACGAGTACTGAATGTCACCAGTGTCAGTCTATGCTCCTGTGTTTCCGCATATTCTTCCTGCGAAGATCGAATTGTCTGGATGGTCTCATTGATTCCAGAGAGAGTTGATTCTCTGAGGGGCATCATTGAGCCACTTTCATCCACAATAATCAAATTGTAGATATGTGCCTTTTTCCCTTTCTCTTTCTCCTCGTGTTCAGTTTGCTGCTTCTGCTCCGTGTT
>CADBXS010000079.1:0-17041 GCA_902798705.1 uncultured Bacteroidales bacterium | reverse complement strand
TGTCGGTCTCCGTGTTTTTACCAACATTCTCTTCTTGCTTACTGTTCGATAAGCCTAAAAAATCCATAATACTTTTCATACGGTTAATGTTTTAATGATTCCATACACTTGTTTTGAAACGACTAATTTTGAATTCCAATAACAAAAGTGTATTGCAATTTTATAACATCCATCTGAAAAAAGCGCAATAAGTTCAAAAAAAAAAATTTACAAGCAACTGCTTCCACACAAAAATCCCTGCTTGTGTCATAGGGACAACAAAGCAGGGATTCGGTTTGTTAACTTAAAAAAATGTGGTTATGTTTAGCTGATTCTAAAATTTCAGTGTACAGTCAATGCCGAATTGACGAGGGCGACAAGTCTGTGCAAAACCGTTCGACATTGAAACGAAATAGAATGGCACATAGCACTTGTCGGCCAGGTTCTTTCCCCAAATGTTAACAGTGACATTGCCCCATTCCACAGCTGCATGGGCACCAAGGAGCATGTAGAAAGGCTCGCTGGCGGTGTTGTCTTCCGTCCAATACACTTTGCCTTGTCCAGTTAGATTAGCGCCAAGGAGGAGCTGAGGACGGGTTCTGAGCTGACTTGAACCGAGTGGTACAGCATACTCAGCAGCGAGGGAGAAATTATGGAGCGGAGAGAATGGCACATAGTTGTCGGTATAGTTGTGGCTCACACCATTGCTCATACCAGCATCGTAGTCGGTGAAGGTAGCATGTGTGTAGCCATAGGAACCGCGCCAAGAGAAAGGATTGTTGAAGAGGCGGAACCATCCATGCAGTTCCACTTCGGCTCCGTAGCTCTTGCTCTCACCTGCATTCACCATCTGACGACCGAATCCACTGTTTCCTGCGAAGCGAGTAATCTGCTGGTCCTTTGTCTTGATGAGGAACACGGCTGCATTGGCATTGAGGTGTCCATCGAAGAGGGAAAGGTGGGTGCCAAGTTCGAAGTTCCAGCTGGTCTCTGGTTTATAGACCGTAGTGGAGTCTGCAGAAGGATTCGTGCCAATAGTGACGAAACGCGTCAGGCGAGGACCCAACTGCGGATCATTGGCGAGGGTGCTCATCATGTCATTTCTCATGGACGACTGAATGAGGTCGCTGAACATCTGGATGTTGTAGCCTCCCGAACGGAATCCCTTCGATGCAGACGCATAAATCATGGCATCGGGACTAATATGATAACTCAATGCGGCTTTTGGCAGCACCTGCGTGTAGTCCTTGCGCATGGTTCCGTCGTAAGCTGACGTAGATGAGAACGGCTGGTTGATAGTCATGTTGGCACCATGTTTCATATTGAAGGTGAAGTTGGTGGTAGCTGCTGAATGGTAGTCCATCTTGTTGTGCTCGTAATCTACACGCACACCAGCCGTGAGATCGAGTCCTTTCACAAAGAGGTTGTGCTTGGTGAGTTGACCGAAACCTGCAGCGTTGAACACAGGCGTATCGAATAATCCATCAACAGTCATGCTCTTGTCATCGATGTTCATTCCAAGACTCATGCCATAGGACGTGAGAGCTGCATTGGCAGCAGCGAGTCCGCGGTCGATACCGGTCTGAATGAGTTGCTGGATGCCGTCAGCGCCAAACTCAACAGGTGCAACGGTCTTGAGCCATTGCTTAGCCACATATCCACCTACCACATAGTCAAGCCCCAGGTTGTGCCAAGAGCCTTTCAGTACGAGTTCTTCCGACAGCGTACGACTATTCTGCTTCTGCAAAAGCGTGAAAATATTGGCAGGAGAGAAGTCTTGGTCCATGAACATGCGGTCGCGCAGAAACTGACCGGCTGTAACGGAAGTGAGCGTACTATGCGCAAAGTTGTAGCTCATCTTGAGCGAGGTGTTGAAGAGAGTGCGACGATAGGAACCCAGTTCACCTTCCACAATCTGAGGGTTTTTGACATTGTAATAGTCGTAACCATTCTCATCACTATACTCAAGAGATGTTTGGAAATCAAGCAGAAAGCGTCGGTTCTTCTCTGGATTAAATACAAAGCGGAACTTGCCACCACCTGCATCGCCTCCATTGGAATAGCGGTTCAGGAAGGTGTTGGTGTTGTAGCCATCGCTTCCCTGATAGAATCCGCTCACACTGAAGGCCGCACTATTGCCCATCGGATGCATCGTACGGAAATTGATGTAACGACCAACATCCTTAGTGCTTCCTCCAAGGTTCACCACCGTCTGAGGACCAAACTGGAACACTTCGAGTGGAGAATGGGTATAAATCTGAATGAGTCCGCCCATGGCATTGCTGCCGTAGAGGGTAGATTGTGGACCA
Source organism: uncultured Bacteroidales bacterium (assembly GCA_902798705.1). Taxonomy (GTDB): domain Bacteria; phylum Bacteroidota; class Bacteroidia; order Bacteroidales; family Bacteroidaceae; genus UBA3839. Next base: position 14,753 of record CADBXS010000079.1, on the reverse strand, counting down.
CGAAGCACCTCGATGCGGCTGACATCGCTGAAGGAGATGTCGAAAGCCGACTTCTCGCGAAATGCCACATCATCTACATAGAGTCCTACTGCAGGCGTATTGATGCGTGAGCCTATACCTCTTATATATATAGAAGAGGTAAGACGGGAACCATAGTCTGGCATAAAAAGATTGGGAACAAACTGGGAAGCCGACTTGAGGGAAACGATTTGCACGTTCTTCAAATTGCTTCCACCGATTTCACTATAACTCAGTGCTTGATGGCGAAGGGAGCCTAAAGTCTTAGGGTCGTTCTCTACAACGACTTCGTCGGTGATGAACCGATGTGCCACCGCCGTATCGGCAACTGCTGCATCCGACTCGTTCACCTCGCCATCACCTATTCCATTCACATTCTCAGCTTGCACTCCATGACCCCAAAAGGCAATGAAGGCAAAACTCAACAGTACATTTTTTTTCATAAATGAGTCTTAAATCAATACTTATTTCGAATTCGTGTGCAAAGTTACAACAATTCAAAAAAAACAGCAATCCTCATTTATGATGAAAAACACTTTGAAATAGAGTATAAAAAACGAAGAGTGAAGAACAATTCCACATTCTTCACTCTTCATTCTTAGATTTTTTCATTCTAATTACCAAGAATGAAGTTGACAAGTGCCACAACGTCGGAAATATCTACCGAGCCATCGTGATTGACGTCGTAGCCCGTTGGGCAGAACGTAACAAGCAAAGTGGACTGTGCTGGAACGCTCGTAGCGAGTCGGTTGTCATTCACCTGTGCCGTGACATCCTCACCATTGAGTTTTACCATACTCAGTTCCCAGCCTTCGTCAGGCGTGAAGGTGACATCCCCATCAGCTTCCTTCGATGCAAATGCCGATGCAATGGTTGCGCTATAGCTGAATCCTCCCATCTGAACTGAGCCGCCATTGCCGCAAGCCACGGTGAGAGCCACCATACCCTGCTTCTGCGAGAAGACTGTCCAGTTATCAGTTGTACTGAAAGCATCAAGCAGTTCGTCGCGTGTATAAAGCACAGCGTTGTTGCATCCTTGGAATGCCTTGCTTCCTGTAGCAAACACATCGTTGACATAGGCATAGACACTTTCCAAACCCGTACAACCATTGAAAGCGTAAGTACCAATCTTGGCCACTCCCGCAGGAATGACAATACTCTTCAGACTGGAGCAACCGCTGAATGCGTAAGAACCAATGCTGTACAATTCCTCAGGAAGGTTGATTTCAGACAGGTTTATGCAACCACTGAAAGCGGAAGGACCAATAGTGAGCACCGAACTTGGAATTTCAATCTTCGTCAGACTCTCACAACTCAAGAATCCAGCATTGCCAATCGACGTGATGGTGTTTGGCAGTGTGACTGACGAAATGCTTGTGTTCTCCTTGATGACCGTCCACGAACCATTGACAAGACGAGTGACATGGGAGAAAGCTAAATAGCCTATCTGATTCACGGTGTAGGTCTTGTCTTCGAAAGTGACGGATGCAGGTACAACCACATCGCCCGAATAAGGTTCGTTCAGGTCTTTCCAAACCAGGGTGACGCTCACCCCGTCTTCATTCACTTCGTATGCCATGCCATCTACGATGAAATCACCATTGGCATACACTTGACTCACTCCAAACAGCATGGCAACTGCTGTCAATAATAATTTTATCTTTCTTTCCATATCACAATTATGATATTAATAGTTAAAACAGTGTGAGCGTTATTGTTCAAAAAACCACAGATTAAGCAATCATCTTTTTCCGTGTCAATCCGCTCAATCTGTGGTTCTGAGAAATCCCCTTATTACATCTTTTCCATCGCTTGTTCAAGGTCGGCAATGATGTCGTTCACATTCTCAATGCCAACAGAGAGACGGATAAGGTCAGGAGCCACACCAGCCTCAAGCAACTGTTCGTCGCTCAACTGGCGGTGCGTATGACTCGCAGGATGCAGCACACAAGTGCGGGCATCAGCCACGTGCGTCACAATGCAGATGAAGTCGAGGTTGTCCATAAACCTGATGGCATCCTCGCGAGAGCCTTTCAAGCCAAAGGCAATCACGCCGCACGAGCCATTTGGCAGATATTTCTGTCCCAACTCATAGTATTTATTGCCTGGCAATCCACAATAGTTCACCCAAGCCACCTTTGGATTCGCCTGAAGCCATTCTGCCACTTTCTGAGCGTTTTCGCAGTGACGAGGCATACGCAGATGCAGCGTTTCCAAACCGATATTCAAAAGGAAGGAATTGTGAGGACCTGGAATGCTACCAAGGTCGCGCATCAACTGCGACACGAGTTTCGTCATGTAAGCCTTTTTGCCGAATGCCTTCGTGTAAGTCAATCCGTGATAGCTCTCATCAGGAGTGCAGAGTCCAGGGAACTTGTCAGCGTACGCCTCCCAGTCGAAGTTTCCGCTATCCACGATAGCACCACCCACCTGTGTGGCATGTCCATCCATATATTTCGTCGTGGAGTGTGTCACAATGTCGCATCCCCATTCGAAAGGACGACAGTTGATAGGTGTTGCAAATGTGTTATCCACGATGAGTGGCACACCATGCTTATGCGCCATCTTCGCAAAGCGCTCTATATCGAACACATTGCCGCCAGGGTTCGAAATGGTCTCACCAAAGAAGCACTTTGTGTTAGGACGAAATTCCTTCTCGATGCGCTCGTCGTCCCAGTCGGGGTCAATAAAAGTGCACTCGATGCCCAACTTCTTCATCGTCACTCCGAAGAGGTTGTACGTACCTCCGTAAATCGTGTTAGCAGTGATGAAATGACCACCAGCCTCGCAGATATTGAAAATGGCATAGAAATTGGCAGCCTGACCCGAAGAAGTGAGCATGCAGCCCACTCCGCCTTCGAGCGCAGCAATTTTAGCAGCCACAGCATCGTTCGTTGGGTTTTGCAAACGAGTATAGAAATAGCCCTCATCTTTTAGGTCGAACAAACGAGCCATAGCCTCGCTCGTCTCATACTTGAAGGTAGTACTCTGGAAGATAGGAAGCACACGACTTTCCCCGTTCTTTGGCGTCCAGCCAGCCTGCACGCAAAGCGTCTCAAGATTCTTTTTCACGATTTCAGTTTTCTTTTAGTTTTCTTATTTCCGCTGCAAAGTTAGTGCAAGCCGAGCGAAAAATCAAATTTATTTGAATTTTTCCGAGGCGAAGCCTAAGTTCGACGCAGTCAACGTTAATAGAAATTCCACGAAAAAAGAAATAAAACCATCACAAAGGAAACATGAAAACAGCAAAAAGAAAGAGCCATAAGAGATTGACGTACGTTTTTCTAACCTCGTTTCAATTTCTGCGAACTGGATCTCTCCTTCAACTGTACAGAACCTTTAGTTAGGCGAAAGCCAATTATTCATTTGATTGAACTGAAATGCCGAGCCTTCAACGTTTTCCTGGCGAGCCTTCGCCATCGCAACGCCGAAGGCTCGCCAAGTCGATGACGAGCCTTCGGCAACTAGTTGAATGCAAATGAATGGTTCAGTAAATCCACTCATGCAGATCTGTAAATCCCCTAATTCTTATCCCGAAAGACGAATTTTATCCTATTTTTGCAGGCATTTATGTGCATTTCATAGACATCACCGAAATGGTTTTAAGATAATTTGTGGTTTTTGAGTTTGAGGATTTGAAAATTTGACGTATTTTTGCAAATTTAAAGGGAGAGTGAGGAAAAAAGGCGTTGGCATTGGCAGCCCCCTCCAGCTCCCCCAAAGGGGAGGGAAGCCATACGGATGGTTGCCAAAGCTATTAGCCAAAGATAAAGCCAAAAGTTTTCCTCTCTCACTGATAGCACAAAATGGCAGAAACAGAAAACAAGGAAAATACGACGCCGACCGTTGCCCCTAAAGAAGAACGCGCGGACGAGAAGAGAAAGCCAAGCCTATGGAAAAGGATTGGCAAAAGTGTGCTGTGGACATTGCTGGGCTTGCTGCTCCTGGTGGTGCTCTTGGTGGTGGCGGTATATTTGCCTCCAGTGCAACGCTGGGCGGTGGATAAGGCAAGCGAAAAGCTCAGCGAGGAGATGAGCATGGACGTAAGCGTTGGCAGTGTACGGCTCAAGTTCCCACTCGACTTGGAAATGGGCGATATGCTTGCCGTGCAAGATGGCGACACGGTGCTCAACGCCAAGAGTCTGGACGTGAGCGTGAAACTGCTGCCACTCTTCAAGGGTCAAGTGGATGTGGACTATGTGACACTGACCGACACAAAACTTCATACAAAAGAACTGATTGACGCTGTAAAGATTGATGGTGACGTGGGAGAAATCTTCCTCGACGCCCACAGCGTGGATTTGAACGAAGGCATCGCCCAACTGAATCATGTGCGACTGAAAGATGCTGACGTGCGCTTGGCTTTGGCCGACAGCGTACCTGAGGACACAACGGAAAGTCCACCTGTGCCATGGAAACTGAACTTGGATGATGTGCAACTGGAGAACGTGAAAGCGGAAGTTCTACTCTCGCCACAAGCTGACAGTGTGACGGTGGGTGGACGAATTGGTAGTGCACGACTGAAGGGATGTGTGAACTTGGCAGAGGAAATCTATGACTTCACTGACATTGTTGTGGATTCCACGAGTCTCCACTACAGCGACGGTTTGGCGGAACGTGTGAAGGGATTCGATGCCAGCCATATCAGCACGACAGATACGCATTTGGAAGTGGAGCGGGTTTGCTATCGCGGAACGGGCGACCTGGACGTGAAGGTGAAACAGATGAGCTTCAAGGAACAGAGCGGACTGGTGGTGAACAAAGCAATCGCTGACGTGAAGATGGATTCCACACAGCTCGACGTGAAGCAACTCGTTCTGGAAACCGACGAGAGCGATGTGCAGCTCTCATATCGCATGGACATGAATGCGTTTGATGATCAAAGCCTCACCCCCGACCCCTCTCCAAATGGCGAGGGGAGTAGGATGAAACCAGGGCAATTTGAGGCACAAATCAGTGGACACCTCGGAAAGGGCGACATCGGTCTGTTTGCAGAGCCATACTTAGAAGGATTCGGCGAGGCATGGCCAAAGGAGCAGATGAGTCTCGTGACCAGCGTGAGCGGTAACCTGAAGAGAATCAATGTGCAGAACCTGAATGCCTACGTGCCAAATGCCTTGTCTGTAAATGGAAGCGTGAGCATCACTGACCCTACCGACGAGAAGAAGATGAAGATTGACGCCAATCTCAACACGGAAATGAAGGACGCCAGTTTCGTGAAGGGATTCGTGCCAAAGGAGTCGCGCAGTGCCTTCAACATTCCAAAGAACATGAAGGTAGGAGGCGATGTGAGTATCAAGGACAACAAACTCATTGCCGACGTGGTGGCAAAGACCAAGCAAGGCAATGTGAACGCGAAGGTGAACTATGGCATGAACGATGACTCGTACAACATCGACATGTATGCTGAGAACCTGAATGTCAATCAGTTCGTGCCGCTCGACGAACCGCTCAATCTGAGTGGAAAAGTGAAGGCAAAGGGTAAAGGTTTCGACTTCTTCAACAAGAAAACCACTGCCGATGTGGACCTTGACTTGAAGAAAGCTAACTACGGACAAATTGACCTGAGCAACACCGATGCGAACTTGCAACTGAAAAATGGAATCGTGAGTGGAAACTTGGGCATCGACAACGAAAAGGTGGCGCTGCGTACCGACCTGAGCGGAAAGATGCAAACCGATGCCGTGGATGTTCATCTCGACATGAATATGGACCACTGCCATCTGAAGGAAATGGGACTGAGCGACGAACGCTTAGACATCAAGACGGTGGGTGTGTTCGATGCCAAATACAATATGAAGGATGCATTCCGTGTGGATGCCGACGTGGAACTAAGCGAAGTGGTTTATGGCAATGACAAGATAGAGACGCAGAAGTTCGACCTCTTTGCAGAGACGGACAAGGACACCACTACGATTTATGCAAAGACAGGCGACCTCTACCTCGATATGCATGCGCCAGAGAATCTCTTCAAGATGATTGAGAAGGCAAGCAAACTGCAAACGGCAGCAGAGAAGCAAAACAAGGAACGCAATTTCGACATGAACGTGCTCAAAGACTACTTCCCTACTGCCACGCTGAAAGCCAACATCGGCACCAACAACCCACTGGCACAACTGTTAGGCATACAGGATGTGAAGTTCGAGAACTTCAATGCCAACCTGAGCAGTTCGCCCGAGTTGGGACTCATTGGCGATGCCCACATGACGAAACTCGTTGTCGATTCCATAGCCATCGAGGATGCCTTCTTCGACATTCATCAGGACTCCACGAACATCATATATAAATTAGGTGTGAAGTGCGACGACCAGCCAAGCTTCAAGGGATTCTCCGCCTACGTGGATGGCTACACCTCGCTGGAGGAAGCCGATGCCCACATCACCTATTTCGACAAGAAGGAAGTGAAGGGTGCCGACTTTGGAATCCATGCCACCATCGACTCTGTGCTCAACATGAACATGTATCCTGAAGAGCCAATCCTTGGTTTCACAAAATTCAAGGTGAACAAGGACAACCATATCACGCTCACGAAACGCAACCGACTCTATGCAGACCTCCGACTGGACTCGCAGGAAGACAGTTGTAGTATTTCCGTGCAGTCTGACCCCGAGCTGGACTACCTGCAAGACATCTTCCTCGTGATACAGAACCTGAACCTCAACAAGCTCGTTCAGGTGATACCAGGAATGCCGAACTTGGAAGGCAACCTCTCGGTGGATGCAAACTACAAGCAAAACGAGGAAACATTCTGGGTGAAAGGCAACACGGACATAGGCCACTTTGCCTTCGACGGAACACAGATTGGAAATGTGGGAGCTGACTTCAGCTACAACCCCATCGACGAAACGACTCACAACGTGGATGCCACACTGAAACACAACAAGCAAAACGTGGCAAAAGTGGCTGGAACGTATGACACGACGGGCAGCGGCAATCTGGATGCCACAGTGAAACTCATGGACCTGCCACTCGCCATGGCGGCTCCATTCATCCCCGACCAAATAGTTGTGCTCGAAGGAACGATGGGCGGCGAACTCAGCTTGAAGGGACCAACCGACAAGCTCTCCATCAACGGACAATTGTCGCCTAACGGCATGAGGGCGAAGTCGGACATCTACTCGCTCGACCTCAGTTTCGAGAATGCACCGTTCAACATCGAAAACAGTCGCATCTCCTTCAACCGCTACAAGATTTATGGTCCGGGCAAAGAACCGCTCACGCTGAACGGATGGGTGGACTTTGCCAATACTGACGACATACTTCTCAACCTCAGTCTCTACGGACGCGACTTCTGCCTTATCGACGCACCACGCACTCGCAAGTCGATGGTGTTTGGTAAGATGTACGGCGACTTCGTCTTCCGTGTGAACGGCTCACTCAACGACATGCGTATGCGTGGTCTCGTGAATGTGCTCGACAAGACGAACATGACCTACGTGATGTCGGAAACACCACTTTCCACAAGCTACCGATTGGACGATATTGTCACCTTTGTGAATTTCAACGAACCGCCAAGCGACGAGGAAAAGGAACGCATCCGCCGCACACACACCAGCACCGACATGAATATCAACCTTGCCATCTCGGAGGGAGCAAAGTTCAGTTGCGAATTCTCTGCCGATAGGCAAAGCTATGTGGATGTGCAAGGCGGTGGCACACTCCTGCTGAGCATCACTCCTGAAGGTGTAATGAACCTCACAGGACGATACACCGTGAACGAAGGTGAGATCAAGACCTTCTTCATCGAGAATGGCAGCTACATCGAATTTACAGGCGAAGCCTCCAATCCAAGACTGAACATAGCAGCAGCCGAGCAAACGACCGCCACAGTGAGCAACGGCGAAAGCCGACGCTCCGTGAAATTCCTAGCAGGTCTGAAGGTTACTGGCACTCTTGAGGACATGGAGCTCCTCTTCACCATCGATGCGCCTGAAGATGCCGACGTGAAGAACGAACTAGTAGGTATGACAACAGAAGAGAAGAACAAACTTGCCGTGGGACTTCTCGCAACAGGCATGTATATGTCGAGCACCAACGAGTCGAGTATCACCGCCAACAATGCGCTCAACAACTTCTTGCAGAACGAAATCAACAACATCGCAGGTAAGGCATTCCAAAGTGCAGTCGATGTGAATGTTGGCATGGAACAAAAGACGCGTGAGGACGGAAGTACTCGCACCGACTATTCCTTCAAGTTCTCCAAGCGATTCTTCTCCGACCGCCTCAATGTGATAGTGGGCGGAAAAGTGAATGCCGACGGCAACCGTTACGAGAACGAAAGTGGTGCTTACATTGACAACGTGTCGCTTGAATGGCGACTCAACAAGGGCGGCACTCGCTATGTACGCCTTTATCACGAACGCAACTACGATCTTATCGAGGGTGAACTCGTAGAGAACGGTGTTTCCATCGTATTGAAGAAGAAATTCGATAAACTCTCCGACCTCATCATTTGGAAGAAAAAGGAGGAAAACTGAAAATGAGAAAGAACATCATCGACATAATCATAAGCAGAGTATTTACTTCCTCCTTCAAAGGGAAGGCAAGGGGTGGGTCCATTCTTTTCCTCATCCTTCTATTAGCATCTTGCTCCACAACGTCCAACTTACCTGATGGAGAAATCCTCTACACGGGTATCAAATCGACGACAATTCACGACAAGAAGAATACCTACGCGGAGAGCATCGCCATCACTGAAGTGGAAGGTGCATTGGCATATGCACCCAACGGTTCCTTCATGGGCAGTTCCTCTCTGCGCACTCCCTTCCCTATCGGTTTGTGGATTCATAACGCCTTCATCAACCAGAAAAACAATAAGTTCGAGAAATGGTTGCTGAAATCATTCGGTACAGAGCCTGTCACCATTGCTTCCGTACTGCCCGAAACCCGCGTGAAAATTGCCACCAACACGCTCCAGAACTACGGTTATTTCAGTGGAAGGGTGACATACGACCTCGTCAATCAGAAGAACCCTAAGAAGCAGAAAATCAAATACGATGTCTATCTGAACGAGCCTTCTATGTTCGACAGCATCCAATATCATTTCGAAGGTATTCAGGACAGCATCCTTCAGGCGAACATGGAGAAGAGCTATCTTAAAGAAGGAGCGCAATTCAGTGTGCCCGACCTTCAAGCCGAGCAAATACGCATCAGCAACGATTTCCGCAACAACGGCTTCTACTTCTACCGTCCCGACTTCATTCGTTTCTTCGCCGACTCCACGCAGATACCTCTGCGTGTGAAAACGCTCGTTGTACCAGATCAAGACATCCATCCACGCGCCAATCGCCAATGGTACATCGGAAATATCCACACTTACATTCAGAAAAACAGAAACATCACCAGCAGAAGAAGGCGCAGTTCCACATCAGCCAACGACTCCATCTCTTCCGATTCTCTTCGTCAGCAGCGCACACTGAACCGAAGTTCCAGAACCACCATTCAGTACGACGACAGCATCGTTCTCCCAGGATTGAAATATGCCTACCAAGGTAAGAAAACGCCAATGAAGCCTCGTGTACTCTTCAAGAACTACATGTTCAAGCGCCAGGAACTTTTCAGTCAACAGAAGATTGACCAGACGCTCACGAACCTTGCCAACTCACAGGCTTTCCAGCAAATGACCATCAACTTCACTCCGCGTGACACTACCAGCACCTGCGACACCATCGACGTACAAATGGTGGCGATGCTCGACCAACCTTACGACCTCAACTTCGAGTTCGGTTTAACGCAGAAGAGTAACGCACAAGTGGGACCAAAAGCGAAAGCTACACTTACTAAGCGCAACGCCTTTGGACACGGCGAACGACTCTCCATCGGCTTGCTCGGTTCCTATGAATGGCAAACAAAGGACCGAATGAAGATAGACAACAAATATCCCGATTCTTGGGAAGCTGGCATCGATGCCAGCATCACCTATCCTTGGCTCGTCCTACCCAAACTCGGACAACGCTATTTCAAGTATCCTGCCTCTACCACCTTTGGCATCAAAATCGACAATCTGAAGCGTGCAGGCTACTACCGTCTTGTTTCCTCCGAGATTGGTGCCACCTACAATTTCCAGACATCGAAATACATTACCCATCAGTTCTCACCACTGATGCTCACTTACAACCACCTAATCGATGCTACTGATAAATTCTACGATATCGCTTACGGCAAGCAGGCACTCTTCGAGTCCATCAGCGACCGCCTCATTCCTGCCATGCTCTACACCTTCAAGTTCGATAATAACACCAACAAGCATCTTCGCAACACCACACGTTTCACATTCACCATCAAGGAGTCAGCCAACCTCATCAACGGCATCCTCGCACTTTGTGGCAGGGACTGGAATGAGAAGGACAAGGGCTTCCTCGATACGCCTTACTCGCAATTCACAAAATTGCAGATGGAGCTTGCCAACCGCTTCCGTCTCACCGACAAGAGCATGATTGCCACCCGCCTGTTGATGGGTGTACTCTTCAATTACGGAAACTCCGTATTCGTACCTTATAGCGAACTCTTCTATTCAGGCGGTCCAAATTCCATTCGTGCCTTTGGTGTGAGAACCATCGGTCCAGGTTCCTACGACAGCCGTGAGTTCTCCGACTATACCTACTACCTCGACCGCACAGGTAACTTTAAGCTCGAAGCCAACGTGGAGTATCGCTTCAACATTGTTTCCAACCTCAATGGAGCACTCTTCGTCGATGCAGGAAACGTATGGCTCACAAAAGACACAGACTATCATCCAGGCGGTTTGCTCAGCGACAGTGGGTTCCTCAACTCCATTGCGCTTGGCACAGGCTTCGGCTTCCGTTACGACATGGAATATCTCGTTCTCCGCCTCGACTTCGGTATCGGAATCCACAGCCCATACTCCACAAAAAAGTCGTACTACAACATCGAGAAATTCCGCGATGGCATCGGCATCCACTTCGCTGTGGGATATCCGTTCTAAGTGAAAACAATCCTTTTTATCCATTTGGGATATTCTTTTTTTGGATAATAAGACTATGGCAAAAGAAAAGACAGCATACGTTTGTTCCTCATGTGGGTACGACACACCGAAATGGATCGGTAAGTGTCCTGCCTGTGGCGAATGGAATACGTTCGTGGAGGTGAAGCTCGGCACGAAGAAAGCAGTGTCGACAGAACAATCCTTCAGCGTGGCATCGGCATCCAGCCCCATCTCCATGAGCAAGATTCCCACAGCTGCGGAGCCACGCATCAATCTTCGCGACAACGAACTGAACCGTGTACTCGGTGGTGGTTTGGTGCCAGGCTCACTCACGCTCCTCGGCGGAGAACCAGGCATTGGCAAATCCACCCTCGTTCTCCAGACAGTCCTCCATCTCCACGGCATGAAGATTCTCTATGTGAGTGGTGAAGAAAGCGCACGACAACTCAAACTTCGTGCTGACCGCATCCTCGAAGGCAAAGTGCTCGCTGCCGACACCGACTGGACTGCAGCCCAACTCTCCGACACGCAGGTGGTGTGCGAAGCCATGATTGAAACGGTGTTCAAGCACATCGAAGCAGTACAGCCACAACTCGTTGTCATAGACTCTATCCAGACCATGGCAACGGAGAGCGTCGAGTCTTCCCCAGGTAGTGTCACACAGATTCGCGAGTGCACAGCCCAACTGCTCAAGTATGCCAAGGAGAGCAGCATCCCTGTCCTGCTCATCGGACACATCAACAAAGAAGGAAGCATAGCAGGACCAAAGATTTTGGAACACATGGTCGATACCGTCTTGCAGTTCGAAGGCGACCAGCACTATATGTACCGCATTGTCCGTGCCATCAAGAACCGTTTCGGAAGCACCGCTGAAATTGGCATCTACGAAATGCTGCACAATGGCTTGCGTCCAGTGGCCAACCCATCCGAGTTGCTCCTTTCCGACATCTCTCAGAGCGAAGGACTCAGCGGCGTAGCCATCGCCTGTGCCATCGAAGGAGTACGTCCGCTGCTCATCGAGACGCAAGCCCTCGTCAGCACGGCCGCCTATGGCACACCCCAGCGTTCCGCTACGGGCTTCGACATGCGCCGCCTCAACATGCTCCTCGCTGTCCTTGAGAAGCGCGTGGGCTTCAAACTCGCACAGAAAGACGTGTATCTCAACATCGCTGGTGGCATCCGCGTCACCGACCCCGCCACCGACCTCAGCGTCATCGCAGCTGTACTGTCCAGCAATGTTGATACGGGTATCGACCGCGACGTATGCCTCTGTGGCGAAGTTGGGCTGAGCGGTGAAATCCGTCCTGTCAGCCGCATCCTTCAGCGTATCGGTGAAGCCGAAAAACTCGGTTTCTCTCGCATCCTCATTCCCAACGCCAACCTCTCGGGACTCGACCGCAACAAGTTCAAAATCGAGATCGTCGGATTGCACAAGGTGGAGGAAGCATTGCGCGAACTGTTCGGATGATTACACATTCGCCCCATTCGTGTGCAAAACACAAATCATTCATCCACAACGATTTAATAATTATTTCTAAAAGTGAGTGCATTTTTATTTGTTGCATTCACTTTTTATTTTTAATTTTGCACACTCAATTCTGTAAAATCATTTTCTGAATTCAAAAAAACAGCAATCATAATGGCAACTCAGAAGACAAGAAACTTGCTCGTTGATGTGGCTCGTCAACTATTTGCCAAAAAAGGATTTGAAACCACAACGATGAACGACATCGCCGTGGCATCTGGCAAGGGACGACGCACTCTTTACACCTATTTCAAGAGCAAGGAGGATGTTTATTTCGCTGTCATCCAGTCCGAGCTCCAGCGACTTTTCACACGTCTTGAGGAAGTGGCTCGTCAGAACATTTCCCCCGAAGAAAAAATCGTACAACTCATCTTCGCACATCTCGAAGTCATCAAGGAAGCCGTTTTTCGCAACGGCACACTCCGCGCTGAGTTCTTCCGCGAGATTTGGAAAGTGGAAGGTGTGCGCAAGGATTTCGACCGCACCGAGATAGCACTCTTCCGTCGTGTCATGAACGAAGGAGTCGATAAGGGTGTATTCGACATCCGCAACGTGAAGCTCACAGCCGAGATTTGCCACTACTGTCTGAAAGGTTGCGAAGTGCCTTACATCTATGGACGCTATGCCGCTCAGAGCCCACAGGAGCTCCTGCCTTACGTTCGCATCATGGTGGCTCGCCATTTCCGCCCTTTCAAGACGGACTGATTCAGCACACATACACATTAACATATTAAAAAATCATAACTTATGGCATTACTTTCAGGAAAGACAGCCCTCATCACAGGTGCTGCACGCGGTATCGGAAAAGCTATCGCACTCAAGTTCGCCGCTGAAGGCGCAAACATTGCATTCACCGACCTCGTTATCGACGAAAACGGACAGGCTACAGAGCAGGAAATCGCTGCCCTCGGCGTGAAAGTGAAAGGCTATGCTTCCAATGCAGCCGACTTTGCACAGACTGAAGAAGTGGTTAATCAGGTGAAGGCCGATTTTGGCTCCATCGACATCCTCGTCAACAACGCTGGTATCACCAAGGACGGACTCATGCTCCGCATGACTGAGCAGCAGTGGGATGCTGTCATCGCTGTCAATCTCAAGTCTGCTTTCAACTTCATCCATGCTTGCACACCAATCATGATGCGCCAGCGTGGTGGTTCCATCATCAACATGTCGTCCGTCGTAGGCGTACATGGCAATGCAGGCCAGTGCAACTACTCCGCTTCTAAGGCAGGTTTGATTGCTTTGGCTAAGTCTATCGGTCAGGAGATGGGTGCTAAGGGTATTCGTGCCAACGCCATTGCTCCTGGTTTCATCGAAACAGCCATGACTGCAGCGCTTCCAGAGGCTGTTCGCGAAGAGTGGATCAAGAAGATTCCGCTCCGTCGTGGTGGCACCGTTGAAGACATTGCCAACACAGCCCTCTACCTCGCCAGCGACCTCTCTTCTTATGTCACTGGACAAGTCATTCAGGTTGACGGTGGCATGAATATGTAAATGAAGAATGGCGTTGGCGTTAGCTTTGGCTTTAGCTTGCCATCCAGATGGAAAAAGCCAATGCCAACGCTAACCCTAACGCCAATCAAAATGGAAGTTCTATACGAAGACAACCACATCATCGTTGTCAACAAGCAGGCGGGAGAAATCGTACAAGGCGATAAGACAGGCGACACTCCGCTGAGCGACATGGTGAAACAATACATCAAGGAAGCCTACGCCAAGCCAGGCGCAGTCTTCCTTGGTGTCGTTCATAGGCTCGACCGCCCTGTGAGCGGCATCGTTGTCTTTGCCCGCACCAGCAAGGCTTTGGCACGGCTCAACCAGATGTTCCGCACCAACCAAGTGCGCAAGACCTATTGGGCCATCGTACCCTCGTCGCCTCTCTGCCAGCCTACCCACCTGGAGCACTACCTCCTGCGAAACGAGAAGCAGAACAAGTCGTATGCCTACGACAACGAGAAGACCAACACCAAGAAGGCCTCGCTCGACTTCCGCCCCATCGCTTCCAACGACCACTACACGCTCATCGAAGTAGATCTCCACACGGGACGCCACCATCAGATTCGCTGTCAGCTCGCACATATCGGCCTGCCCATCCGCGGCGACCTCAAGTACGGTGCCAAGCGCAGCAATCCCGACGGATACTACGGACTCTGTCAGTGGGGCGGAGGACGCTATGACAACCTCATCGCATGGTGCGGAGCAAACGGCTACGACTATACGACTCTTGAGGGACAGCTCCGCTTCATGCAGATGGAGCTGAACGGA
>CADBXS010000078.1 GCA_902798705.1 uncultured Bacteroidales bacterium | reverse complement strand
CGGCTTATTACGAAGGCTAAGCAGAAGTATATAGAATAAAATGCACCACATCGCAATCATTGATTACGGTGCGATGTAGTATGGGCCTGAATAGTTACCTCTTTAGACAAAATCAGAAGAACCTTTAACCAAGCGAAGTGATATGAAGACGGAAGATTTAGATAAAAAGATAGGGATGCCCAACGTGGATGCGGAGTGGACACGTTTTGAACGCGAAGTCATCGACGGTGAGGAAACGAAAGAGTCCTCGTTGGCGAAGCGTCTTGCGTGGAGCCTTGGCATCGCTGCGTCCATTGCATTGTTGGTAGGTGTTTTTCTCTTCATGCGCAATGACAAGAATAAGAATCTGGAGGCGGATACAACCTCAAAGGAATATCGTAAAAAGCCCGTTCAGGAGCCAAGTGATGCCAATGCTGACGAGCATTTGTTTGCTGAGGTCACCCCTCCCTCTGCCGTTGACAGCCCTAAGAAAGGTGATGTGATTAAGCAAACGGGTGGTGAGAAAAGAGCTGATGACCTTAACAAGAAACAGAATGAAGAACTTCAAGAGCGAATCGCGCGGTTGGATGTTGTATCGACGTTGGTTGACTTGGGACCTGGTCATTCGATGCGGCTTGGTGGTAACCCTCGCGATAACGACTCTATCCTTGTAGTCATCGACGGAAAGCCTGTTCCTTTTTCTGCCAAACAGCTTTCATCGGCAACGATAGAAGATCTTGAACGTTATTTCGAAACAGACATTGAAAGTGTCATGGTCTATAAGGACGAGAACAACAAACTCCCGTATATCCAGAAATATGGTGAATTGGCTAAGAAGGGTGTCATCGACATTAAAACGAAGTCGGACATTCAACTCACGTCCGATATGCAAGGCCACATCGCTGGTCTGGACATTTCACAGCGGTCGGAGAGACAAGTCAGTGATGTGAGAATCGTGGGCACAGACTCTGTCGGCACACTCAAATTTCTGACCAATTATTCGGAAGGTAAGAAACTCGCCGAGCACTTGCTCATCCCCGTCGATAGCGCATCGGAGTCATGGCAGGAACAACACAAGAGGATGGCGTTCTACGACAAGATACGGACACGGCTCATGATGCCAAAGTATGTGGCTTTCGGCATGAGTTGCGAACCATCGCGGTCGAACGAGTGGTCACTCTATTACGACTCTGTTGCTCATGCCCTCATCTACACGAAGGCCGAGAAGAACATCTACTGGGCGACACGTGATGCCATGTTTAAGGAAAAGAAGATAGGCAAGGACCGCTATCAGAGAGTACCACGGAAACATCCAAAAAGGATTAAGAAGCTGAAAGTGAAATCCTACTCCATGCCTATTACCAACGAGGAAGCGCAGAGGCTGAAGGCGATGTGGATGGAAGCTGTCGGTTGTGCAGAGAAGAAGAAAGCGTTTGCGCTGGATGGCACCAAGTGCGAATTTCCCTTGGGTACGATGCGAGCGAAAACACCGAACGGCGTGAATCCCCTTGTCACTTTTACTAACGAACTGGCAGAGGCTGTCTATTCGAACGATGTCCTCCACAAAGACTCGCTATTGGCAGAATCTATGTTGAGAAAATCCTTGGCTGACACGAAGGAAGCCGTGCAGCCGGTGCAGTTCAACTACAATTCTCTCGTTATCGTGGTCAACAAGCAGCAATTGCCAGACTCGCTTAGCCAACAGATTCGCTACAGGGTAAGACCGTACTACCACCAGCAGGGAATGATGATAGCCACCCAGAAAGACTGGTCGGCATACGGTGCGAAATACTATTCGGGTTACGACAAGAATTGTCCGTTGATGGAATTGACAATCGTACCCGACACGCTCAGCGATGCCTATGTCAGCCAGCACCCCGAAATGCAGCAGGCGCTGCGCCATGTGTCGGGCATTGTCCTGGACGAAAACGACAGTCCGCTGGCCGATGTATGGGTGGGTGTTCGTGGTGCAGGGGCAGGTGCACCGACCGACTCCACAGGTCATTTCTCCTTCTGGATGCCACGTGAGGAGAAACTGCTCTATGCCGAGTGTCTGGGCTACGTACTCCAACGCAACATACCCGCCGACGCAAACCTTACCATCCGCTTGAGGTCCGCCACCGTGATTCGAGAGGTGAAAGTCATTCCCAAAGGCGAATCATTGAATTACTATTATCACTTGAAGCAATAACGAAAACAGCCCGAACATCTCGATGAAGATGTTCGGGCTGTTTGTCAATGCACTAATGTGATTGTCTTATTTCTTGTTGGTAGGCTGCGGTGCTGTTGGCTTCTTTTCGTCTTTCTTCACAGGCTGCGCTGAGTATTTGAATTTCTTGAAACTGTCGATGATTTGTTCAGGTGTGGTTTTCTCAGCATCGTAGGTGATGGTGATCGTTTGATTGGGAATGTCGGTTTCAATCTTTTTCACGCCCTTTTCGAATCGAAGGTTATTCTTGATGCGCTTTTCGCAGTTCTCGCAGTGCATCTGTGGGGTGGTGGTGACTACAAGTGTCTTGAAGTCTTTTGCAAAGCAACCGATGGATGTTGTCAGCAATGCAAAGAGGATAATCGTTTTTTTCATTTTTTCTATTGCTTTTAGTAATGAAAAAAAAATAAGTTGGTACGATTTACTCATATTTTGGAGATGTTTTTGTTCGTTTTTGAAGGAGTGATGCGAGCATCATGACTGAGAAAACGGGCGAAAACAGCCCAAAAGATGAGCACAACACGATAACAATATGAATATATCTAAATGTACCAAGTTATTATTTTATCGTTACTTAGAGTGTTCTACCTATATTGATTCTGAGGCCCAGGTATGCCATGGCTCCGCTGACGGGACCCCACACGAGTGTCGGTTCAAACTCCGAGCTCCATGGTTGCTGGGCTGCGATGATGGGGTTATGCTGTCGATAGCCTGTCAGGTTTTCGCCTCCTAAATAAATCGAAAAATGGCGAAACCATCGGGTGATTTGGGCTTGAAGTTGACAGAAGGCAGGGAAGTGTTCGTCCCATGAAGGGGTTCCGTCGGCTTTCGTGTAAGGAGTAGGCATACGTCCGCCTCCATTGAGCAGAAAGGTGGTGTCGAACTGCCAAATGCCGAGTGGAGTTTTGTAGGAAAGGCTGGCAAGAGCCTTGTATTTGCTGGTGAGAGGTTTGCTCATCACTTGTCCGCCGTAGGTGGTCTTCACGTCGTTGAGTCGGTAGGCTGCTGTCAGTTCCAGTCCTGGGAGGATGGGATAGCTGGCATCCACTTGAAACGTGTGCGAATAGGATTTCCCGTTGAGGTCGGCAATGTGGATTTCCTGATGGTGGGTGTCGTAGTCGATGACAGCCTGATTGTGGAAATGGGTGTAGTAGTACTCAGCATTGAGCTTGAGTGTGTTGCTGAACAGCGGAATGCGGAGCGAGGTGCTGATGCCGTAGTTCCAAGCTGATTCTTGCGAGAGGGGATGGATGACTAGTCGGCGACCGCTTGCCAAGAGATAGTTGTTCTCTGCCAGTGCATGGACAGTGCGATAACCCTTGCCTACCGATAGGCGCAAGGTGAGGATGGAAGTTGGGTCGTAGCGTAGATGGAAGCGCGGAGTGATGAAGGTGCCGTGAATGCTGCTGTGGTCGGCACGCACTCCTGCCATCGCCACGAGCTGGTCGTGCAGGTTCAGCGTATATTGCGCATAGATACCTGGTGTGGTTTCCTTCTCCTTGTCTTTGGGATAAGTCAGCGTTTCCGACTTGTAGTGTTGCCCAAGGTAGTCGTGGTTGAGGCTCATACCGAGCGAGAGATTGTGGAGAGGGCTGAGGTTTGTTTCAAACAGCAGTTGGGCATATAGATTCTTGTTGTCCACGTCGTAGTATTTGTGGCCGTAGGAGCCTTCCTGCTGATGCATGGATGCTGAAGCCATGAAAGCGATGTTGGTGGTGTGCTCCTCGTTGAGCAAGTACGCATGTTTCATGTAGGCTTCATAGCGATGGGTGGTCAGTCCTATCTGAAAACGTTCGCCTCCTCCAGCGTTGTTCTCCACTTGTCCGCTTTCGCGCTTTTCGTCAATCATGCCCAGTCCTCCGTGAAACACGTAACGATTGTTCATCCATCGCCATCGGTTCTGCAAGTTCAACTGTCGCACATTGGGCTTGTCAAGAAAGCCGTCGTGGTTCATGTCCGTGTTGCGCACGGTGTTATCCTCATAGTGTGCCAGTATCTCACCGTTCAGATGCGGATTGAAGTGCAGGTTGCCGTCGGCATTCGCTTCCACTCGTCCATCGGTGTTGCCGTAGAGGTTCACGGTGGCTCCTTGTTCGTCTTGCGGTTTCAGGTATTCCACGTCTATCTGTCCCGTGATGCTCTCATATCCGTTCTTCACAGAAGATGCACCTTTCGACACTTGGATGCTTTTCATCCACGGTCCTGGCACATACCCCAATGCGTAGGGCGTGGCTGCACCTCGGAAGTTAGGCAGATTCTCGGTGAGCATTTGCACATAGATGCCACTCAGACCGAGCAATTTGATTTGCTTGGCACCTGTGGCAGCATCGTCGTAGCTCACATCGACGGAAGGATTGGTGGTGAAGCTTTCGCCCAGGTTGCAACATGCCGCCTTGAATAATTCTTCCTTGTTGATGCGCATTCCGTTCACGGCTCCGCTCAGACTGCTTACACCGGCCCTGCGTGTCACCACTTGCAGTTCCTCCAGCACCACACTGTCTGTGGATTCCGTCACTTGTGCTTGTGCCACACAGACTACGGAAAACAGCGGAAGCAGAAGAACCCGTTTCTTCAGTTGTCTCAGCCTATGCTCAGATAACGTAATCCACATAATCCATGCTCACAAGTTTGTCCATGAAATAGACGATTTGCCTACGCCACCATTGCCAGTCGTGCGCAGAATCGTAGCCCCAGTAATCCACCCATGCCGGTACCTTGTGAGCATTCAGCAGGGCATCCATCTGGCGCGTACTTTCGAGCAGTTCGTCCTCCCATGCACCTTGTCCCACGCACAGAATGATGCGACGCTGGCGGTAGATGTCCCAATAAGGATGGTCGTCGGGCATTTGTCGCAGGAAGTCGTATGGGGAATTGTCATAGATGAGCGGGTCTTGGTAGTTGGGGAAGAAATAGCTAGCGTAGAAGAGTCCGCTCAGCGCAAGCAGCGTGTCGAAGAGGTCAGGACGGCGGAAGAAGAAATTTCCAGCATGGTAGCCTCCCATCGAACATCCCGTGACGATGAAGGTTTCGTTGGAGAAATGGCGCACCTCGGGGATGAGTTCGTCAACAATGTAGTGGAACCAACGCTCGTGCTGTTCGATGCGACGATGATGGTCGCCATTCATGTCCGACCACGTTTCGCGGTCGATTCCATCGACGCAGATGAGGCGTATTTGTCCTTGGTCGATGAAGCGGGAGAGTACTCCCACCATATCGAAATCCTGATAGTCGTAGAAACGTCCATCCTGAGACGGAAAGACAAGAACAGGATGTCCTTTCTCGCCGTAAGTCTTGTATTCCATGTCGCGGTTCAGTGCGCGACTATAATGCTTATGATAGTTGATAACCATGATTTTTTTTATTCTTCATTCTTCTACTTTCTCGTGTACAAAGTTCACAAACTCCTCTACCTCTTGAAATGTTTTCAGGCGGACGGTGAACATTTGCTGTCCCATAGCTCCGGAGAGGATTTCGGGCATTCGTTCCGACATCACCATTTGCTGCTGGTAACGTTGTCGCACCTCGTCGTCGGTGTGGCGGTAGTGATGGATGTCGCGTCGTGAGGCGAAGCAGCAGTAGTATTCTGTGCTCCACGGAATCGACAAGGCATTGCCCGTGTCGTGCTGATTGGAGGATGCAGCTTGCGACTTGTCGTATGCCACCATGTCAGCCCAGATG
This sequence comes from uncultured Bacteroidales bacterium, assembly GCA_902798705.1. GTDB lineage: Bacteria > Bacteroidota > Bacteroidia > Bacteroidales > Bacteroidaceae > UBA3839. The sequence goes on along the minus strand of CADBXS010000078.1, from coordinate 4,353 downwards.
CGATACACGTCAGTGCTGTGGGCATAGTTAATCATGTCGGGTGTATAGCCACCGGCAGGACGCATATTCACCTCCAGTGCCACGAAGTCACCCTGGTTGCCCAGCCCTTCACGATCGCGGTCCAGTCGGAAAAACTCCAAATGCACAAATCGGCTCTTCACGTGGAAAGCTTCCACCGTGCGCCGTCCTAACGAACGGAGCTGCTCGGGCATCGTTGGAGTCACATAATAGGAGAGGTCGAGCTGGCGGTTCACGATGTCCATAATGGATGGTGGCCACACTGTCATCGACTCAAAGAGCGGTTGGGAATGACTGTCAATGATGGCATCGTACGAGCAGATGTCGCCTGTCACAAATTCCTCCACAACGTATTGGTTGATGGCTGAGCCAAGGTTGAACAAGCGCTGCAAGTTGTCATCGTTCTCCACCTTGTGAGTGCCTCCTGCTCCCACACCGATGTTGGGTTTTCCTATCACTGGATAGCCCACAGCCTCGATGAACTTCCTGACAGCCTCAATCCCTTCTGAACACTGTATCTGGCGAGCCGTAGGAATGCCTCCCTTGGCATAGAATTCCTTCATGGCCGACTTTTCGCGGATGGTCCACACTTCATCGGCTTGCAGTCCTGTCGTCACGTGGAAGTCGGTGCGTAGGCGTGCATCTTGTTCCAACCAATATTCGTTGTTCGATTCAATCCAATCGATGCGCCCATACTTGAAAGCCAAAAAGGCCACAGCACGATACACCTCATCGTAGTTTTCCAAGTTGTTCACGCGATAGTATTCAGTGAGCGATTCCTTCAAATGGGCTGACAACTCTTCGTATGGCACATCAGCAATGCCCAGCACATTGACTCCATTCTGCTTTAGGCGGTTACAAAATTCCCAATAGGTGTGAGGGAAATGGGGAGAGATAAATATGAAGTTCATCTTGTTGATAAATGGTTTGTACGTTTTTTTCGGTGCAAAGGTACGATGTTCCATCCATTCCCAAAATACCAAATGATAGGTATTTAGCATCGCGGGAATTGGCTATTATAACTATTATAAAGGTATGTAACTAAGTGGAAACCTATTTCACCTTCTTGATGTCCTTCACAAAGAGGGTGGTTTTCCACTTTGCCATCTGCTTGAAGTCGTCGGCAGTGGCGAGGCCAGGAGCACAACCGAAGTGCTCGTGCTGGGCATTGCGCCAAGCGAGGAAGTAGCAGAGGTGGTGCTTGTCCATCATTGGGCGCAGCACACGACTCCACCAAGTGGCATCGGGCGAATTCTTGTAGCCGCATTCCGTCATGGCAAAGAGTAGGCCGTTCTGCTGAGCATAGTCCTCGAGGAAGTCGAGGTCGGCACTGCACTGCTGGATGTAGTCGGCTTCCGTTCCCCATTGGTAAGCATCGAGTCCGAGCAAATCCACGCGCTCATCGCCAGGCCAACGGCTATAGAATTCCTGTGGCACTACGCCAAGATTGGGCGAACAGCTCCACACGATGACGTCGGAGAGAGTTCGGTTGATATAGTCCTGTGTGAGAATCCAGAGTTGCTTGAATTCCTCGTCGGTACAGCGTCCTTTGCCCCACCAGAACCAACCGCCGTTGTATTCGTGCCAAGGGCGGAAGATGAATGGGATGGGATTGCCCTTGCTGTCTTTCAGTGTGGAGAGGAAATCGCTGACGCGCTGTAGCCAAGTGAGGAACTTGGTGTGCTGCGATCCGCCTGGGAGTATGCTCTTCACCGTGCTGTGAGGAGCAGGAATCTTATCCACTTGCTTGATTTTTCTGAGGTAGGGCAGTGCTTCGTCGTATGCTTTGGCATCGCTCTCTATCCATGCGGTCGTACCTAAGAGGGGATTGCGCAGGTGCCATGAGATGGTGATGATACCGCCACGCTCATGCTGCTTCACGATTTCCTCGCGGATGCGGTTGAAAGGAACGGAGTCGAGGTTCTTGTCATCGCCCATTTCAATGCCACCCAAGTCGAAGCTCATCACGCCTGGATAATCGCCCACGAGTGCATAAGTGTCGGAACGTCCTTCGTCCCATTCCCAACCAAGTCCGTAGAAAGGGTCGTCGTGATGACCGTACATGATGCCTCGCTTCTGCAGTTTTGCTAAGCGTTCTTTCAGTTGCTGTGCAGGCGATTTTGCACTTTTATCCGTTCGTGCCTGAATCGTGCCACACATCAGTAGCAGTGATGCAATAATCAGCAAAGTTCTTGATTTCATATAGTTAGTTTTGTTATGATTGGAAGTTAAAAGTTTGAACATTTCGCTCTTTTTGCCTTTTAATTTTTCACTTTTAACTTTTCACTCTTCACTTTTATCTCATCCTCATTCCCCAATCAACTTAAATGACAGCGTCAGCACATTCCTGTTGTCCTTGTAAGCGTAGGAGTGGCGATAGGTGGCTTCACGGATGATGTGGATGCCCAGTCCGCCGATTGGTCGGTCGGCAGCCGAAAGGGTGATGTCAGGTGCTTCCTGTTCGAAAGGATTGAAAGGAACGCCGTCGTCGATGATGATGAATGTGAGCAGTTGGAGATTGGCACGGTGCTCCACATCGATGGTGAACTGATGGTCGCCGCCAGCTGGATAGGCGTAGTTGATGATGTTCACAACCGCCTCTTCCAATGCCATGTTGATTTTGTTGGTCAGGTCGTCGGAAATCTTGAAATAGTCGGAGATGGAAGCCACGAAGCGCTCCAAGATGCGAATCTGAGTCGTTTGGTTTTGGAGGTTGATGTGGTCGGTGAAATCCACAGGGTCAGAATCGATGGCTTCTTCCAATGCAGATATTTCTTCCCCTGCGCTTTCAGCTTTCTCCACCTTTGTCTCAACGGTTGGAACCACGACTTTTGCTGCGCTTGCCTTTTCCTCTACTTGTTCAGTCACAGGAGCACTTTCTGCTACCTTTGGCGCTTCTTGGAGAGGATCTATTTCGTTCTTCTGGAGGAAACGGATAGCCAGCAGGGTGAAGTCGTCGGAAGGACTTGCCATGGCTCGATGACTTTCCGATGCCTTGATGATTTCTTCGATGATTTTCTTCGAATAGGTATGGATGTTGTTTTCCACCACTTTCATGAGTCGCTGCTCGCCGAACTGCTGCTTTTCGTCGTCTTCCACCTCGGTCACACCGTCGGTGTAGAGCAGGAGGATGTTGTTGTAATGCAGTTGTAGGCTTTGGTTGGTGAAGATGTAGTCCTTATCCAGACCCAACGGCAGGTTGGAATCCACAGGCAACATCTTCACGCTTTCATCCACACCCACGATAAGCGGAGGATTATGTCCGGCGTTGCAGTAGGTGAGCATGCCTGTGCCAAGGTCGATGGAGCCCACGAAGATGGTGGAGAACATATTCTCCTCGTTGTTTTCCGAAGCGATGTTGTTCAGTTGGTAAAGTAAGTCGGCTGGAGTCTGTCCCATGCGGGCTTGGCTGCGGAACAGTTCCACGGTGGCCGACATGATGATGGAGGCAGGGATTCCCTTGCCCGACACGTCGCCTATACAGAACACAAAGCAGTTGTTCACGATTTGGTAATCGTAGAAGTCGCCACCCACGCTTTGCTGAGGCAGCAGTGTGGCAGCCACGTCGATGGTTTCCAGCAGTTGCTTGCCCGACGGCAGTTTGGCCGTCATCTTCTCCAATGTTGGAGGGAGGATGGACATCTGTATTTTGTTGGCAATGTAGATGTCGCGGTCGTTCGTTGCTTGGTTTGCCGACACTTCCTTCAGGCGGTTCGTGTAGCGCGACAGGTTGTATTGCATCTGGTCGAGCGACTCGCGCAGTTCCCAAATCTCGTCGTGCACCTTGATTTCGGGCAGGGCGATGTTGAAGTAGCCTTGCGAAATGCGCAGGGCAGCCGCCGAGAACTCCGTGAGAGGACGGGTGATGCGATGGATGATAAAGATGCACACAGCCGACAGCACAACCAGACAGAGGATGAGTCCGATGATGAGTAAGATGCGCAGACGGTCGTACTTGTCGAAGATGTCATCGTGCGGACTGACGATGGCTAAGTTCCATGACGTTTGGTTGATGGGAGCATAGCAGATGAAGTATCGCAGTCCGTTCTCCTTGTATTCGGAATGTCCTGTCTTGCCGGCAATCATGTTGCGGGCAAATTCCTGCGCTTTGGAATTGTTGACGTTTTCGGGTGCATCGAAGATGTTGCCTTCGGTGATTCGTTCCTTCTTCGGATGAATCACGTAGGTGCCAATGGCGTTGATGATGATGCCGTAGGAATTTTCGAAAGGCAGTTCGTCATTCACCATGTCGGTGAGCCATTCGAGCGAGATGTCGGCTGTGAGAACAGCGAAGATACTAGCATTTCGGTCGTGTAGCGGACTCGACAGCGTGCA
>CADBXS010000077.1 GCA_902798705.1 uncultured Bacteroidales bacterium | reverse complement strand
CTCTGTCCAGCGATCCCTGCAGATGCAGACAGTGTCGAACAACCAGTATGGCACAGTCCTGATAGCAGCAGCCTTCTCAGAAGCCGAGGACATCAAGGTCTGGGTGAAGAAGCTGTCATGAATTACTTAGTTTTTGATGGTGCAAAGAATAGCAAGAAATTACGTGTTTATCTGTAAACAAATATGCAAAATGTACGCATAATTCACATTAAGAAACATTGAATTCTTTTATTTTGGGGAATTTTAAAAAGCATACTTTTTGCATACAAAAATCTTTGGTATGTTCCTCAATAATCATGATTTTTGCAGGCAAATCAAAAGCAGTCATGACTAAATACAATTAAGAGAAACAGTAAAATAACCCCGTGATGGATTCATAGGCATCCAGCCCGAATCCTCACACAAACAACACTGTAAAATGAAATTGAAATTCCCATTGCGGGGAAGGCACTTCCTTCCCTGCCTGCTGGTTCTTTGCCTTCACTTTTCTGTCATCCATGCGCAGGAACCCACCCTCGTGTCCAATGATATCCAGACCTCCACGCTGATTGGGCTGATGGAGCGCGAACTGGCGTCCAGCGTGAACAGGGGCAAGCGCGTGCAGGTGTTCGGCGGTTCGCTGTCGGTGTTTCCGCAAAGCGAGACGGCGAAGAACCTGTGGCGCACACGTCTCGGCATGGAAGTGCAGAGCTGTGGACACGGTGGTGCGGGATTCGCGCTCGACAAGAGCCAGCCCGACGTGAACATGGCGGGCAACAACGGGCTCGAGTTCCATGCCGACAAGAACTGCATACAGCGGCAGGTATGGTGGTATGCCTCTGCCGAATACGACTTCTACGTGCTTTGGGCGTCCACCAACGACTACACCTTGAATCTTCCCATGGGCTCGCCCACCGACTACACGCAAGCGGACGGATACGACGAAAGAAAGCTTGGCACACAGTGCGGCGGCATGAACTACTGCATACGCCACCTGCGGAAGCTGAATCCGCACGCGAAAATCTACATCTTCGGCTCCCTTCCCTTCTTCGAACACGATGGGGGCTATCGAGCAGACTCCGGCGTGAAGAACAAGACCGGGCACAGCTTCTACGAGTACGTGCAGGCACAGCGCGAGGTGGCTGCCCTTCAGGGCATCCCGTTCCTCGACCAGTTCGCACTGCCTGGATTCGACACCGACCATAAGTCTCTCTACTATATCGACAAATACCAACTCACCGAAGCGGGCTATCTCCACGTCGCACCCTACCAGCTGTACTTCCTCGCCACGGGCCACGCCATCGACGTGGTACGCTCGGGGTTCACGCTCACCGCTGGTGACTGCTCGGCAGTCGGGGATGCCTCCACCGGCGTGCTCATGCTCTCCTGCCTGCCGTCCGACTCCACGCTGACTGTCGCCTCCTGCCTGTCCGGCCTTCCAAGCGGAGAACTGGTCTCGCTGTTCTGGGACGAACTTCCCGCAACAGACAAGACGGTGATAGGCGGCACCGACAAGCTCCACTGCCTCCTTGGAGTCATCAGGGAGAATGCCAACGGCCATTCCACGCTCCGATGCGTGGTGGCAAAAGTGGAGCTGACCACGCTTCCCATTGTCACCCTCGTCTGCAATGACATCGGGAAAGAGTACAGGGAAGGCAGCTTCCGATTGGTGTCTCCCGAATATGGACAGGTCGCCGAATCGGCAAACGTGAGATGGCGCGGTGAGAGCGCGCTTCTGTACGCCAAGAAGTCGTTTGGACTGAAGTTCAAAGAAAATGGAGAGAAGAAGGATGTGGCACTGCTCGGCATGAGGAGCGACAACAACTGGATGCTTGACGCCATGTCCTTCGACCGCTCACGCATGAGGAACAGGGTGTCCTTCGAGCTGTGGGAGGAGTATTCAGCAAAGCCCTACCAGAGTGAGTGGGAGCCTGCTGCGCGGACTGCCATCAGCGGACGCTATGTCGAGCTGTTCCTCAACAATCGTTACCAGGGGCTCTACTGCCTTTCCGAGAAGATGGACCGCAAGCAGCTCAAGTTGAAGAAGACGAAAGGCGGGATTGTGCGGGGACTGCTCTACAAGGCCATAGACCACACGGCGCTCAAGGACTACAGCGTCCCCTTCGACAACAGCAGCGAGTACTGGAACCTCTGGGAATGCACCTATCCTGACCTCTCCGACGGGGAACCCATTGACTGGCAGCCCTTGCAGGAGTTCTGCTACTGGCTGTCGGAGGGCAACTGGACTGAGGTTGAGGACAGGGCGGACATTCCCGTATGGCGCGACTATTTCCTTTTCGTGGAACTGTTCTTTGGGCTTGACAACCAGAGGAAGAACCAGTTCGCATATTTCTATGACGTCAGCGACGAGGCGGGACGAAAGTTGGGTGTCGCACCCTGGGACATAGACATCTCATGGGGACGGGGCTGGTATGGCGAGAAGTTGGCAGCTGATGCCCACTTTCCCAATTCCAACAGCCTGCATCTCGCCTTCATCCAGCACTATGGAGGCAAATATCTCGGTCCACGTTATCGTGAGCTCAGAAAAGGGGTGCTGGACCCCGATTCCCTGAAGGCTCGCTTCGACCACTACTTCCAGCTCTTCAAGAAGAGCGGAGCCGCACGTCGTGAGTACGAACGATGGAAGGAGGATGGGCGCTTGGGTAACAGCCCAATGCCGGAACTTGATTTTGACGGCGAGCAACAGTTTATAGAGGAATGGATTGACACCCGTATCTCCTTCCTTGACAATAAGTTCGGCTATGCGAACGGTATAGATGAACCGTCAATCACTGATTCCGAACATGCAGATTCTCGCATCTATGACCTTTCGGGCAGACCACTCAAAAGTAAGCCTGAGCGCGGTTTTTACATTCAAAATGGAAAGAAGTATTTGAAATGAAAAAACTGATAATGGCAACAGACAATGAAAAGACAAGCCATGATGGTGGGATTGTGGCATCTCATCAAAAATCGTAACAATTCAGCGAATCATCTTTATGAGTCGCCTACGGCGAGAAATCTTTCAAATCTTCACAAATCAAACAAATTTCTTTGGCGAAAAATTTAAAGATTTGAAAGATTTGAATTGATTTGTAGGATTTGGCTACGCCGAGCTAAAGGTTCTGCCCGACAGGGCACTCCTTGATAATATTCGCTGAATAGATACCAAAAATTTTTATTTCTCACTTTTTTTAAAAACAACTAAATGACAACCAGAGAGGGTGCACCGTAACGGGTGCATCCTTTCAAAACCAACCCAACAAAATGACACATTATTCTTTTTTGTGGAGAAGACACGCTCTTCTCTGCCTGCTACTTCTCTGCATGTACGTCACGTCTGCACACACGCAAACACTGCCGTGGGACAGGACAATCAAGGCACTTGAATCTGTGAAAGTGAATGGAGTCGAGATACTTTGCGACACCACCGAATCGTGGGCTCTCGCCACCATCGGACCCATGCAGAAGATGAAGGGAGCACAAGTGGAGTTCACGTTGGAGGGTTTTATGCTGAGTACATTCTTCTCCATCAACGGGGACACACTGAAAAGAGGAACTCCAATCCGCATCCAAATAGATCCCGACAAGGAGTACCATATCCAGGTAATCGAAACGACAAGCAATATGGGCGCGTGGTCACGCAGCATTCCTCTCCACTTCACCACCCTACCGCTCGTCTGCCTGAATGCACAGACTGTCAGTAGGAACTATGGCAGTGCGGCCTTCCGCCTCATGTCCAAGGAACAGACCGTCTTTGTACCGACAGCCAAAATAAAGTGGAGGGGAGGCAGTACACGGGTACTTCCCAAGAAGTCTTTCGGACTGAAGCTTACCGACGGCACAGAGAAGATGGACCTGCCCTTGCTGGGAATGAGGAACGACAACAACTGGATACTCGATGCAGCGGCAATCGACCGTTCCAGAATGCGAAACAGGGTGTCGTTCGAACTGTGGGAGGACTTCTCTGCTCGTCCATACCAGAGCGAAATGGAACCTATGGCGAAAACATCCATCCGAGGACAATACGTCGAGCTGTTCCTCAACAACCGATACGAAGGGCTGTATTGCCTGTCCGAGAAAATCGACCGCAAGCAGCTCAAACTGAAGAAGTTCAAGAATGAAAACCTCCGAGGACTACTCTTCAAGGCTACTGACCACATTGACTTCGGGAACGTGAAGGAAACATTCGACAACGAAAGGGCCGTATGTAACGGATGGACATTCTCATATCCCGACTTGGAGGATGGAGAGGCCATCGACTGGGAGCCTCTCTCCGAATTCTACCGCTACATCTCAAGCGGAGAGACCAAAAATATAGCGGAAGAGATTGACGAGCCCGTGTGGAGCGACTTCTTTCTGTTGATAGACCTGATGATGGGCCTCGACAACATAAACAAGAACCTCTTCGCCTACTTCTACGACATCACATCCGGCAAGGGAAGGAAACTTGGAGCAGCACCCTGGGACATGGATGCGACATGGGGAAGAGACTGGAAAGAGCGCATGCTGGACCCCTGCGCGAAAGTAGGCAACTCCAACAAACTGCATATTGCACTCCAGAAGCTGCACAACAACAGCTACTACTATGCGCAACGATATGCGGAAATGAGGAACAGCCACTTCTGTGCAGACAGCCTGAAAGAACGGTTCCACCGCTACTTCGACCTGTTCGCTGAAAGCGGGGCGGCGCAACGCGAGACGCAACGATGGTCTGAAGGAGGAGGGGATGATGTGCTACAGATGCCACAACTCGACTTTGACGACGAGAGAAGGTATATCGACGAATGGATAGACAAGAGATTGGAATTCCTTGACAATTTGTTCAAGATCAACACCGACATCACACAGCACTACAATGACGACCATTCAACACGCAACGAAACTCGTATTTACGACCTTTCGGGGAAACCGCTCAAAAGTAAACCTGAGCGCGGTTTTTACATTCAAAATGGAAAGAAGTGGCTGAAATGAAACCAACCGAGGTCATAAAAAGATGGAAAACAACTTCTCTCCCCCTTGGGGGAGCTGGAGGGGGCTATGTGCTTAGCAGGGGTTCCGTGCTTCGCACTTCACCACCTGCCTGTGTTCTTTCATGCCTTCGGCATTTTGGGCGGACAACAATAGAAAGAAATTTTTTTTCTGCGTATCTCTGCGCTTTCCGCGTGACAATAAAAAATAACGCTTTTCATGAAGTGAATGTGAGGATTAACTGAACCTTAAGTTCGTCAAAAGCCAATCGTTTTTGGGGATTCAACTAGTTGCCGAAGGTTCGCCATCGACTTGGCGAGCCTTCGGCGTTGCGATGGCGAAGGCTCGGCGTGTCAACGCCGAGGGCTCGGCATTCCAGTTGAAACAAAGAGACGATTGGCTTTCGCCGAACTTAAGGTTCAGCAAAACCACACATGTGCTTCTGGTAATCATAAGAATGAGAAGAATTCAGCATGAAGCGCGATGTTGTTTCGAGAATGTATATTTATTCTCTTTTTCTTGCTTGTTTGTTTGAGTTTCTCTAACTTTGCATTCTATAAACAATCAAGATGAGAAAGTTGCTTTTGAAAACAGCCATCTGTGCGATAGTGGCATTTGGCTGTGTTGAAACCCATGCACAGACATACGCGCAGAGCATGGTGCCTTGGAAAGACAGACCGCTGACTTGGAACGACTTCAAGGCTTCGTATCCCACAAAGGACACGCTTGCCTATGAGGTATCCTATCATGCAAGTCCAAGGATTGAAAAGAAGAAAATAGGTAATACGACCTACGAATACTACCTCTACGACTCCTACGTGAATACGGCGGAGAGTTGGGTGAATCCCGCCTACAAGACGAACGACTTGTTGAAACTCACACAAGCCAATTTCGACCTTTGGGAACTCTGCTGCCGCAAGGCCATCATGGAATACAGTTCCCTGCCTGAAGCTAACATCGACGAGATTTTTGACTTTCACAAGCGACTCTGTCTCCGCAGGCAGGACGAGCAGTACAACTTGTCGAGCCGTGGTACCGACCATGCAGCCGTAGAACGTTTTGCAGAGGAGGTGCAGGGTGAACTGGCTCACACCGTATATCACCCTGAGGAATACGTTGCCCCACTTGAAATCAACCGAGGTATATACTATGCCATTGGCGTGGAGAGCCACATCCCTTTCTCTGACTATTTCAAGCCATTCTTCGGCATGACTGTCAGCTTAGGCGGCTATCTCAACAAGAATTCGATGGTGGGAATGGAAGCGAACTTCACAGGATTCGGAAAGTGCAAGCAGAACATCTATTCCAAGAAGGGAATGATGGAGAAAGGCGAGGAAGCGATGAACTATTCCCTGTCGCTCATCTACGGACGCTATCTGATGAGTGGTGGAAGTGTTGACTTGATGCCATACGTGGGCCTGGGTGTGCGCTCCTATCAGGGCGGTGAGGTATATCCAGAATACCACAGGGATAACAAGAACAATCAGATTCATAGAACGGGCATCTCGATGGGCATCGGTATGATGACCGACTTCAACCTCAAGCGCAAGGTGATGTTCAAGACTCGCTCATCATCCATCGAACAATTGAACACTTGCATTCGTTTGCGCCCATACTTCAACGTCACATACTATCCTCGCACTCTTGGTTGGGTTCCGGCTCTCAACATCGGAGTGGAGTTCTGTCAAAAGGGGTACAAACTGCACAAGAGATAAACAACGGATCATCTTGAACCACAGATTACTCGGATTGAACAGATTGATTTCTGTGCACATCTGAGAAATCTATGGTTTAAAAAACTCACGCAGAAATCGCAGATATACGCAGATAATAATTTCTGTTATTTCCGTTATTTCTGCGTGCCAAAGAGATCCCTAAGGAGAGAAGGAGGATAGGAGAAAAAACATTCACGCAGAAATCGTAGAAATACGCAGAAATTTTTCCGTTATTTCCGTTATTTGGCTGTCGCAGAGCTGAAGGTTCTGTGTGGGAAAAAACATAGCACTTCGTGCTGGATTATCCTGATTTTCATGATTTATATGATTAGACAATAATCAGTATAATCGGAACAATCATTGTTTGAAATAATCTGTGCACATCTGAGAAATCTATGGTTTATGCAAAAAGAAAAGGCATGTCGCTGACGAGGAAAGTCGTCTGCAGACATGCCTTTCGTGTGCTAAAGACCAGCAGAGGGGGAGGACTATGCCTCGCCTGGATTCATGTTGAAGGGCGCGATGGTGCTTCCCTGACGTGGAGCTGCATTGCGCTGGAGGTTGATTTCTCCGAAGTTCTTCTCGTACTTCTGGATGTTGTCGTTGAGCGCGAGGAGGAGACGCTTAGCGTGCTCTGGACTCATGATAACGCGAGAAACGACTTCTGCCTTCTGCATGCCTGGAAGCATGGAGGCGAAGTCGAGAACTACCTCGCTTGGTGAGTGTGCAATGAGGGCGAGATTAGAATAGGTGCCCTTGGATACTTCAGGTTTCACTTCAACCTGCAACTGCTGTTGTTTCTGTTCGTTTGCCATTTTGTTTTTTATTTGTTTTGTTAATAATTATCGTGATTCATTGAGTGGCTTTTGCCACAACTGCTGTTTAGCTCATGCAAAGATACTACATTTTTTTGAAATAGACCGTATCAGCGCAAGAAAAAGCATGGGAAGCACGATAAGGAAGTAACAAAATTACGGTTTTATCGAACAGTTTGTCAGAAGCAACATTTTTTAAGGCTTGGATTGGAGAAAACGCGGATTTATTTGTTTATCTTTGCGAAAGATAATAAGTTATGAGTCAGAAGAAACATGCTCGACAGAGCAAGACAGACCTGTTGTTGGAACAAGTGAGGTCTGGTGGCAGAGAGATGACTTGGCGTGAGCAAATTGAACTCACGGCACGGCTGTCGCTACCCGCCATCCTGGCGCAGATGGCACATATCCTCATGGAGTACATCGATGCGTCGATGGTGGGACGCTTGGGTGCCGTGGATAGTGCGTCCATCGGACTTGTCGCCACAACCACTTGGCTTTTCTGGGGTGTGACAAGTGCGGTGGCAACGGGATTCTCCGTTCAGGTAGCTCACCGAATCGGTGCTCGCGACGCCGCAGGAGCCCGCAACGTCCTGCGCCAAGCCTTCGTGGTGTGCATCACGATGGGACTCATCATCAGTCTTGTTGGTGTGTCAATCAGCCGTCCCCTGCCCTACTGGTTAGGAGGCGATGCTACGATTGCCGTGGGAGCGACGAAGTATTTCTTCATCTTTGCCATCACCATTCCATTTTTTATCCTCGCCTTCTTGATGAGTTCGATGCTGCGATGCAGCGGCAACATCAAGATTCCGAGCATCTTGAATGTGCTGATGTGCTTCCTCGACGTGCTTTTCAACTTCCTCCTAATATTTCCAACGCGCGAAGTCTCGCTGTTGGGCATGAATGTGACCATCTGGGGCGGTGGTTTGGGCATTGTGGGTGCAGCATTAGGTACGACTTTTGCTGAAATGGTGACGGCATGCTTGCTCTTCTATTTCCTCTCCTACCGCAGTCTGCATCTGCGCATCTTGGGAAAGAGGAAGTTCGAGGAATCGAAGTGGAGCATGTTCAAACCGACGGAACGGGTTCTGAAGAAAGCGTTCAAAATTGGTTTGCCGATTGGTTGCGAGCGTGTCATCATGACGGGCGCACAAATCTGCACGACAATGATTGTGGCACCATTAGGCATGTTCGCCATTGCTGCCAACTCGTTTGGCATTAACGCTGAAAGCCTATGCTACATGCCTGGCTATGGTATCAGCGATGCTGCTACCACGCTCGTGGGACAGAGCATCGGTGCGAAACGTCCGAACATGGCGAAGCGCTTTGCACACATCTGCGTGACGATGGGTATCGGCGTGATGGCACTGATGGGCGTGGTGATGTACGTGGCTGCACCGCTGATGATGCGCATCATGACACCTGTACCAGAAATCGTGGAACTCGGCGTGGAGGCTCTGCGCATTGAAGCATTCGCTGAACCGATGTTTGCAGCTTCCATCGTGTGCTACGGTGTGTTCGTCGGCGCTGGCAACACACTCATTCCAAGCAGCATGAACCTGCTGTCCATCTGGGTGTTCCGCATCTCGTTAGCAGTGTGGCTCGCACCGAAGATGGGGCTGAATGGTGTGTGGCTCGCTATGTGTATTGAGTTATGCCTTCGTGGTATCCTGTTCCTCATCCGACTGAAGTCGGAAAAGTGGATTCCTAAGGAATTGAGAATGAAAAGTGAAAAATGAAAAGTGAAAAGTGAAAAGTGAAAAATGAAATAATTAGCTAAAAAATATGAAGGTAATAAAGAATCAAGAGTTCGGTGGTGAACGGCCACTGTTTGAATCACACGGATTGCGATTGGAGAATGTGAGCATCCTTGAGGGTGAGTCTGCCATCAAGGAATGTAGCGACATTGAGGCAGAGGATTGTTATTTCGAAGGACGCTACCCTTTCTGGCATGTGCATGGTTTCCGCATCAATAACTGCCACTTTGCCGTGGGTGCACGTTCGGCGCTGTGGTATTCCGACCATCTGAAAATGACAAACACCGTGATTGACGGTCCGAAGATGTTTCGCGAGATGAGCGACATAGAACTGGAGAACGTGCGTATCAATGATGCCGACGAAATCTTCTGGAAATGCAAGAACATCGACATCAAGAACCTGGAAATACACGACGGAACCTATCCGTTCATGTTCTGCGAGAACATCAGGATTGACGGTCTGAAGAGCGACTCAAAGTATGTGTTCCAATATGTGAAGAACGTGGAAATCCACAATGCAAAGATTGACACAAAGGATGCTTTCTGGGAAGTAGAGAACGTGACCATCTACGACTCGGAGCTGAACGGCGAATATCTCGGCTGGCACTCGAAGAACCTGCGATTGGTGAATTGCCACATCACAGGCGAACAAGTGCTCTGCTATGCACACGACCTCATCATCGAGAACTGCACCTTCGGCGAGGACTGCGACCGCATGTTTGAATACTCCACGCTGAGGGCTGACATCAAGGGCAAGGTGACGAACATCAAGAACCCAACGTCGGGACTGATTGTGGCAGACGAAATTGGCAGCATCACCATCGACGAAAACATCAAGGCTCCTGCTGACTGCGTAATACAAATCAGATAAAAAAACAAGTGAGGACATGAAGTACAATTTCGACGAGTTAGTTGAACGCCGTAATACCAACAGCTATAAGTGGGATTCCTGTGCAGAAGGCGTGATTCCCATGTGGGTGGCAGATATGGACTTCAAA
>CADBXS010000076.1 GCA_902798705.1 uncultured Bacteroidales bacterium | reverse complement strand
CGTTGGCAATCTCACAGAAACATCTCTGACCGATGGCTATGTGCTGAAGGGTGATTGCTTCGAACGAGTGGACGTAGCTACCGCCATCCCTGCCAACAGTGCGTATCTCACTCTGCCAGCATCCGCGCAGGGAGCGAAGATGCTCACATTGAAGTTTATGGAAGAATCCACAGGCATCGACCTCGTGAAAGATGATATGCCTCAGGGCAACAGTCACTGGTACAGCTTGCAGGGTACACGCCTGAATGGAACACCTACCACCCCAGGCTTATACATCAGGAACGGCAGGAAGGTGTGGGTGAAGTAAGGAATGATAAAATACCTTAGGATTGCACACAGATTTTTTCGTCACGCAGAAAGAACGGAAATGAAAGAAATAATTTTTTCTGCGCATCTCTGCGCTTTCCGCGTGAATTATTAAAAGTATGGTGGGGTTGCCTCCTGAAATCGACGCACCACCCACAACGATAAAAAAATAACTTGGTACATTTAGATAAATTCATTTTGACCTCATGTTGTGCTCATCTTTTGGGCTGTTTTCGCCCGTTTTCTCAGTTATGATACCCGCATCACTCCTTCAAAAACGAACAAAAACATCTCCAAAATATGAGTAAATCGTACCAACTTATTTTTTTATCATTACTAAATAATTTCCTTCGCATGAGGAAAAAACTCTATGGAAAAGTTTTCCGTACACGCGGAAAACTTCTCCGTTTATACGGAAGGCTTTTCCGTACAAATGGAAAAGCCTTCCATAGAGTTTTTTCCCCATCGTTGCTGTTTTCAGTTTGAAAACACGAATAGTTTGTGAATAAGCCGAAAAATCTATTTTCATCTGTTCAATCTGTGGTTCTTCAAATAGAATCATCCCAAGTTGTTTTTTTTATCATTACTGAGAATCATTTTTCACTCTTCATTCTTTATTTTTCATTCCTCACTCTTCATTTTTTTCATTGTGACGCATGATTATTCATGAAAAATGCGTATCTTTGCACGCAATAAAATTTCAGGAATATGGCATCTTTTATTGCAGACAAAGTAGTTATGGAAGGTCTGACATTTGATGATGTGCTGTTGATTCCAGCATATTCAGAAGTCCTTCCTCGTGAGGTATCGCTCTCAACAAAATTCTCCCGTCACATCGATTTGAAAATTCCGTTTGTCACAGCTGCTATGGACACTGTGACTGAGGCTGCTATGGCTATTGCTATAGCACGAGAAGGTGGAATCGGTGTGGTTCACAAGAATATGAGTATAGAGGAACAAGCCCGTCAGGTGGCTATCGTGAAACGTGCTGAGAATGGTATGATTTACGACCCTGTGACCATCAAGCGTGGCTCCACGGTGAGGAATGCACTCGGCATGATGTCGGAATTTCATATTGGCGGTATCCCTGTTGTGGATGATGACAATAAGTTGGTAGGTATCGTGACGAACCGTGACCTTCGTTTCCAAACCAATCTGAACGAACTGATCGACCATGTGATGACCAGTGAGAATCTGATTGTCACCCATCAGCAGACTGACCTCGACAATGCATCTCGTATCCTGATGGAACATAAGATTGAAAAGTTGCCAGTGGTGGATGAAGAGAATCATCTGATAGGCTTGATTACCTACAAGGACATCACAAAGGCAAAAGATAAGCCTATGGCTTGCAAGGACGAAAAAGGGGCTGGTGTGGATGCTATTGTCATCGACACTGCACATGAACACTCGAAGGGTGTTGTCGAAAAGGTACGTGAAGCTAAGGCTGCTTTCCCTAATGTGGATATTGTAGTTGGTAACATAGCCACGGGCGAGGCTGCTAAGATGCTCGTCGAAGCAGGTGCTGATGCAGTGAAAGTTGGTATCGGTCCTGGTTCCATCTGTACGACACGTGTGGTGGCAGGTGTTGGTGTACCTCAGTTGTCTGCCGTTTATGATGTGGCTTCTGCATTGGAGGGAACTGGTGTTCCACTCATTGCTGATGGTGGACTCCGCTACAGTGGTGATATCGTGAAGGCATTGGCGGCAGGTGGTACCAGTGTGATGATTGGTTCGCTGGTAGCAGGAACAGAAGAGTCGCCAGGCGAGACAATCCTTTTCAACGGACGTAAATACAAGTCCTATCGTGGTATGGGTTCGCTGGAAGCGATGGAGAACGGTTCGAAAGACCGTTATTTCCAGTCGGATGTGGAAGCCAAGAAACTGGTACCAGAAGGTATTGCTGGACGAGTTCCTTACAAGGGTACTGTTCAGGAAGTTATCTTCCAATTGGTTGGCGGTTTGCGCTCTGGTATGGGTTATTGTGGTGCTGCAGACATCGATGCACTGCACAAGGCCAAGTTTACACGCATCACCAGTGCTGGTGTACTCGAAAGTCATCCACACGAAGTGATTATCACAAGTGAGGCACCAAACTATAGCCGTCCTCAATAATCAGAAAAAAAGTGAGGCCCCCTCCCGTCCTCCCCGAGGGGAGGAGTTGAACCATCCGGATGGCTTCTCTCCCCCTTGGGGGAGTTGGAGGAGGCTTTACGCTTCACGCATATCAAGTCGATTTTAAGTTAACGCAAACATAAAAGTGTTAAAAATCTATTATATAAGGTGGTTCCCGAGGATTTGGGAACCATTTTTTATGATTTTATTCGTATCTTTGCAGTCACGTTGCAAATTTGGATAGTGGTATGGAAGCGTGCGAGTTGCTTGTCAGTTGAAGATGCGCTATCATTGCAAAATACACCGTTACACTACGGTAATAACAAATTGAACTATTCATTTAGAAAAAGATAATAACTAAATCATAATGAAGAAGATAACTCTTTTTGCAGTTGGTGCCTTGATGGGACTTACTGCATTCGCTCAGAGCAGCGACCCTGTTCTGATGCATATCAATGGAAATCCAATCACACGTTCTGAATTTGAGTATTCTTTCAATAAGAACAATGCCGATGGCGTGCTCGACAAGAAAGACGTGAAAGATTATGTTCAACTGTTTGTTGATTTTAAGTTGAAGGTGGAAGCAGCAAAGGATGCTGGCATCGATACCATTTCGGCAATTCGTAAGGAATTGCATGGTTATAAGGAACAAATGGTGATTCCAACGCTGGTGGATAGCGATTTCATTGAGCGTGAGGCTCGCAAGACATACGACCAGACTGCTCAGCATTTTGGTGGACAAGATATGCTTACCGCTTCTCACATCCTCGTTCTGCTTCGTCAGGATGCCGATGAAGCTGCTCAGAAAGCTGCCAAGGCACGAATCGACTCCATCTATGCTGTGCTGAAAGGCGGTGCAGACTTCGCCGAAGTTGCAAAGACATGTAGTGATGATAAGGGTTCCGCTGCACGTGGTGGTTCTCTTGGCCAGTTTGGTAAGGGCATGATGATTCCTGATTTTGAAAAGGCTGCATACGCTTTGCAGAAGGGTGAAATGTCGGAACCTATCAAATCGACAGTGGGTTACCACATCATCAAGATGGAGGATCGTCATCCTTTTGAATCATACGAGTTCCATCACGAAAACATTCTGAGATTCTTGGAGCAGAGAGGTGTGAAAGAAGCATCTGCCAATGCACTGATTGATTCTGTTGCTAAGAAGGAAGGAGTTTCACGCGATGTGATTGTTGGACGTTATTATGATGAATTGATTGCTAAGGATAGTGATTCCAAAAATTTGGCTCAAGAATATTACGATGGTACTTTGATGTATGAAATCAGCAAGAACCAAATTTGGGATGTGGCTGCAAAGGATGAAAACGGACTGGCCGCTTATTTCAAGGCCAACAAAAAGAAGTATGCTTGGGACTCTCCTCGTTTCCGTGGTTTGATTCTTCATGGCAAGGATGAGGCCGTAATTGCAAGTGCAAAGAAACTTGTGAAGGGCGTGAAGGAAGAAGATTGGCCAACTACTATTGTCAAAGGTCTGAACAATGACTCTGTGAAAGTGATTCGTGTGGAGCATGGCATTTATAAGCAGGGTGACAGCAAGGCTGTTGACAACCTCGTTTTCAAGACGGGTGCTGAAATTAAGCCAATGAAGGATTATCCTGCAACTGATGTTTTTGGAAAGAAACTGAAAAAGCCAGAAACCTATAAGGATGTAAAGGGTCAGGTAACAACAGACTATCAGGCTCAGTGCGAAAAAGAGTGGGTGGAAGGTCTTAGAAAGAAATATCCTGTTGATATTGACGAAAGCGTTTTATCAACGGTCAACAAGCATTGAAATCGTGAAGAATGAAGTTTTTTAATTCTTCATTTAAAGAAACTCCCTTGAATGAAATTAATGCATAAAATATTTGCAATCTTTGCCAGTGCTCTTCTGATCTCGGTTCCACTTCAAGCACAAGACAACGTGATAGACGAAGTGATTTGGGTGGTGGGAGAAGAAGCCATTCTCAAATCGGATGTGGAGCAGTCAAGGCTGGAGGCACAGTCTATGGGACAACGCATAGATGGCGACCCCTACTGTGTGATACCTGAACAGTTGGCTGTGCAGAAACTGTTTCTTCATCAGGCTGCTATCGACAGTGTGGAAGTGACGGACAGTGAGGTGCTTCAGGATGTGGAACGAAGAATCAACTACTATATTCAGCAGATTGGTTCAAAGGAGAAGATGGAGGAGTACTTTGGAAAAACCACCACTCAGATTCGTGAACAGCTCTACGACATGGTGAAGAACGAGTATCTCATTTCTGAAGTTCGTAGGAATTTGGTGAAAGACATTAAAGTGACTCCTGCTCAGGTCCGCCAATATTTTAAGGATGTTCCTGAGGACAGCATTCCTTTCATTCCTACTAAATACGAGGTTCAGTTGTTTGTCATCAATCCACGAATCTCTACGGAAGAAATCAATCGTGTGAAAGACGAGTTGCGTGAATACACGGAACGTGTGAACAGCGGACAGTCGCAGTTCTCCACTTTGGCACTGATGTACTCTGAAGACAAGGAAAGTGCTGCGCATGGAGGCGAATTGGGATTCATCACACGAATGGATGTGGTTCCAGAATTTGCCAATGTGGCATTCAACCTTACAGATCCAAAGATTGTATCGAAAATCTTTGAAAGCGAATATGGCTTCCACATCATTCAGCTTATCGAGAAACGTGGTGACCGCATCAATGTTCGCCATATCTTGAAAAAACCAAGAGTAAGCAATGAGGAACTGACTGAGGCTATCATGCACCTCGACTCCATTATGATGGATGTGAATGACAACAAGTTCACCTTTGAACAGGCTGTATCAGCTTTGTCAGAAGACAAGGATACACGTGCCAACTACGGCATTATGGTGAACAAGAATAGGGAAAGCGACCTATATGGCACACCTAAATTTGAGCTCAAGGACATGCCTTCTGAGGTGGCAAAGACTATCTCGAACATGAATGTGGGTGACATGTCGAAACCGTTTGTGATGGTTAACGACAAGGGCAAGGAAGTGGTCGCCGTAGCGAAGTTGAAAAGTAAGGTGAATGGTCATCGAGCCACGATGAAGGACGACTATCAGGATCTGCAGAATGTGATGATAGAAAAGAAGAGTGCAGAGAAGATTGAGTCGTGGATTCGTGAAATGCAGAAGAAGACTTACGTGAAAATCAACAAGGACTGGCAGAATTGTGAATTTAACTATCCTGGTTGGATAAAATAAGGCTAAGATTTTGAAGAAGAACGACACATATCAGAATAGGAATATGAAACTGCTGGCCAGTTTCATATTCTTGCTTTGTGTATGTGTTGTGATGGCAACCGTTCCTGATGACAGGAACCGAAGAAAGAAAAACACAGACTCTCGTATTCATCTTATTCATTCAGACGTGCTCTATAAGAACCATCTGGACCCACATGCAGAAGTATTGGTGGGGCATGTGAAACTGAGCCATGAGGGACTTTATCTCGATTGTGATAGTGCCAAGTTTTATCGTGAGGACAATTCCTTCGATGGTTTTGGTCACGTGGTGATGACGCAGGGTGACACCTTGCGACTGACATGCGACACCATTTTCTATGATGGTTTTGCGATGAAAGCCCGAGCACGAGGACGTGTGCATCTTTATCATAAGAAATCGAAACTTGTGACGGAGAACTTGGATTACGACCGTATTTATGGCATGGGTATGTATATCGATGGTGGTACGCTCTACGATGGTGACAATGTGTTGGTGTCCGATTGGGGACAATATACACCTGCCACTCACGAGGCTTTCTTCACAGAGAATGTGCAACTGACCAATCCGAAGTTCAGCATGGTTTCCGACACGCTGTATTATTATACCGATACGGAAGTTGCCAAGATAGAATCTCCAACTAACATCATTTCCAACGATAGCACGTTTGTCTATGGAGTAAAAGGTGAGTATTTCACCAAGCAGGGTAGGGCAAGCCTGCTCAATCGCTCATATATCATTAAGGATATGCGCAAAATTGTGGGCGACAGTCTGCATAGCGATAAGGAAACGGGCGTGGATGAGGCATTTGGTGACGTAGTAATTACAGATGATGAGAATCAGTGTATGCTACTCGGAAACTATTGCAAATACTACGAGAACACGGGAAATGCAATGGCCACCGATAGTGCCGTTGTGAAAGAGTATTCGTCGCCCGACACTTTGTATGTTCATGCCGACACGCTCAAGATGTTCACTTTTAACATGAACACCGATTCTGTCTATCGCAATCTCCATGCCTATCATAAGGTGAGAATGTTTAGACGGGATGTGCAAGGCGTGTGCGATTCACTTGTCAGCCTGCAATTGGATTCTTGCACCTATATGTATGGACAACCGATTCTGTGGAATGAAAATCAGCAGATTTTTGGTGAAGAAATCCGCATTTACAACAATGATAGCACCATCGACTGGGTGCACATCATCAATCAGGCCATGACGATTGAACAGGTGGATTCTGCATCCTTCAATCAGGTGTCCTCCAAAGAAATGATGAGCTATTTCCTTAATGGAGAAATTGAGCATAATGAGGCGCATGGCAATGTGTATGTGGTGTATTATCTTGATGAAGATGATGGTACACGAATGGGTGTGCTCTATGCAGAATCTACCGACATGAAACTCTTCATGAAGAATAAGAAAGTGTCGAAAGTGTGGATGCCAAGCAATAGTGGAATGATGTATCCACCGCTGAAAGTACCTCACGACAGGCAATACCTTAGTCAGTTTGCGTGGTTCGATTATATTCGTCCTAAGGACAAGGATGATATTTTTGAGTGGCGAAATAAGGATGAAAAGAATATTCTGAAGAAAACCGAGACGAAGTTTGTGCCTCTTCAGAAACTCTCTGAACTGGAAGACTAAGTCCGTGGTCTATTAACGATTCATTTGCAACACCAATCTCTAATAATCGATAGCTATGGGATTATTCACAACTCGAAAGCCAAGAGGTTTTCATCACAACTACATTTACTACGACCCTCGGAAGGAGAAACTCCAGAAGATAGAGGAAAATGCAAAGCGAGAAATGGGTGTGCTTCCTCCAAAAGAGTTTTCTCCTGAAGATTTGAGAGGTAAGTTTGTGGATGCCACAAAGCACTTGAAACGCCGTAAGGAAAGTGGTAAGAAACCTATTTCTAATGGCATTCTTGTAATGATTATTGTGGCTTTGATTTTCTTGATGAAGTATTTAGCTACAGGTAAATTGTTCTAAATGGAAAACAGCACGAGCGATATTATTCATTTGCTTCCTGACTCCGTTGCCAACCAGATTGCTGCGGGTGAGGTGGTGCAGCGTCCTGCTTCTATAGTGAAGGAGATGGTGGAGAATTCCATTGATGCAGGCGCTACCAATATCCAAGTGTTGGTGACTGATGGTGGAAAAACCTGTGTGCAGATTATCGACAACGGAAAAGGCATGTCGGAAACAGATGCTCGTCTTTGCTTTGAGCGTCATGCCACATCCAAGATTCAGTCGGCTGCCGACCTTTTCCGACTCACCACAATGGGTTTCCGTGGGGAGGCATTGGCATCTATTGCTGCTGTAGCGCAAATTGAACTTAAAACACGTCGTCCTGAAGACGAACTTGGAACGTATATTCAGTTATCGGGTACAAAAATAGAATCTCAAGAACCGGTGTCATGCCCTGTCGGTTGTAACTTTTCGGTGAAAAACCTGTTCTTCAATGTTCCAGCCCGACGGAAATTCTTAAAGTCCAATCAGACAGAACTCAGCAATATCGTCGCTGATTTTGAAAAGATTGTACTCGTCTATCCCAACATTTCTTTCTCCTTATATAATAATAGTGCGGAAATCTATCGTTTGCCAAGTGCTTCTTTGCGTCAGCGCATTCTGGATGTGTATGGCAAGAAAATCAATGCCGAACTACTTCCTTTGGAAGCCGAAACATCGCTGGTCAAGATTACTGGATATGTTGGTAAACCTGAATCAGCAAGAAAGAAAGGTTCGCACCAAATGTTCTTTGTCAATGGCAGATACATGCGTCACCCTTATTTCCATTCAGCAGTGATGCATGCATTCGACAATTTGATTCCTGCAGGAGAACATGTTTCCTATTTCATTTATTTATCTGTCGATGCTTCTTCCATTGATGTGAACGTGCATCCCACGAAAACAGAAATCAAATTCGACAACGAACAAGCTATCTGGCAAGTCCTTTCTGCCGTGGTTCGTGAAACGATTGGTAAGTACAATGATGTTCCTACGATTGACTTTGACGTGGCAGACAAACCCGATATTCCTGCGTTTAGGTCGAATACGGGGAAAGTAGAACAACCGAGGAAGATTCCTGTCACATATAATCCCTTTGCTCAAACATCCGACAAGAAACATTCAGTTCCTACTGATTGGGAAAAGCTCTATCAGGGTGTCGAGACCTTCAACACTGATAATGTTCAGCAGGGAAAAGGAAAGCAGAGCTTGGTTCCGAATCAAGACGAATACATTGTAGAAGGACTATTGGGACGTGGTGCTTCTTCGGAAAATGGCAATCGTCTGTGGAGTGGGGGTGAGGATGTGGTGAATAATCAGGATTTGTTTGCTGACATTGCTTCCCTTCCTCATTTTCAATATAAGGGACGATTCATAGTTGTTCCTTTTTCCACAGGTCTGCTTCTCGTGGACCAGCATCGGGCACACACACGGGTACTTTTCGAAGTGTATATGCAGCAGATGTCTGCCAAGAAGCATGTGTCGCAGGGTAATCTCTTTCCAGAACTCATTCAATTCACCAAAAGCGAAGAACTGACACTCCAGAGTGTGCAGGAAGAACTGTCTTGTTTAGGTTTTGAACTGACCAATTTGGGCGGTGGCTCTTATTCCATTAACGGAGTTCCCACCGACATCGAAGGTTTGGAACCAGCAAAATTGCTACATTCTTTAATATATGCTGCGATGGACAAAGGTGTCAGCATCAAGGCTGAGGTAGAGCAATCCATTTCACTTGCCATGGCTCAATCCGCTGCCATCGTCTATGGCCAGGTGCTGACGGATGAGGAAATTTCCAATTTGTTGACACAATTGTTCAATCTCCCAACACCTATGCGAACACCCGATGGCAAACTTGTTTTTAGTGTTATTGAACATAGTTATATTGAAAAACTCTTTTAGACAAATGCCAGAAAGCTTCGTCAATGCTCTTCAAATCGTTTACTTTACTCACTTTTTTCAATGTGAAACGTAGTTTTTAGATGTTAAAATAGCCTAAAAGGTAAAAAAACACGGTCAAGAGTGTTAAAAATTAAAGATTTTTTCAATAATTCTTGCACGATATGGATTGAAAACATTAAATTTGCATCCGAAATATTGTGTATTGTGCCAAAATAGGTACTCCTAGACGACAAAATGAAGTAAAATTCTATATTATTGTTTTATTAAAAAAAGGTATTTATGAAAAAGTTAATGATTGCGCTGGCTTTTGCTGGCCTAGGTACTGTCGCAGCTAATGCTCAGACCACAATCGAAACACCAGAACTTTCTAAGTACACTGTTGCTACGAATTCGTTCTGGAGCAACTGGTTCATCCAAGTCGGTGTTGATGCATCGGTTCAGAACCCTTACCGTTCAAAATTTGCAGATCAGTTCCATGATGGACGTTCCTATGGCGTAAACCTCGCTATTGGTAAGTACTTCACTCCTGGACTTGCTCTGCGTTTGCACGCAAATTGGGACAACGGAATCATCGAGCGTAAACACAGTTTCACATTCGACATTCCTGAGGCTCCAAACTACGATGCTGGCGGTTATGCTTCTATCACAGGTGATGTGATGTTCAACCTCAGCAACATGCTTTGTGGTTACAGTGATACTCGTACTTGGAATTTCGTTCCATTCTTGAGCGCTG
This sequence comes from uncultured Bacteroidales bacterium, assembly GCA_902798705.1. Lineage (GTDB taxonomy): Bacteria > Bacteroidota > Bacteroidia > Bacteroidales > Bacteroidaceae > UBA3839. Next base: position 1,776 of record CADBXS010000076.1, on the reverse strand, counting down.
GTGTTATCCGTAATTTCAATGCTAACACTTACTCTCCAGTACTCGGTGTTGGTATCGAAAACACTTGGCGTTTTGGCAAGCACTTCGGCATCTATCTCGATGCAGCTTACAAGATGACACGTAATGACTTCATTCCTACTGTTGACAAGAAGTATGAAGACAAGCCAATTTCTCATGGTATCCTCAGTGCTGAACTCGGTTTAACTTTCTATCTTGGCAAGGCTACATTTGCTAAGGCTGTTACTATCGACCAGTACAATGCACTTGCAGCAGCAAGCGAAGAGGCTCTTGCTAAGCTTCGTGCAGACCTCGACCGTGAGCGTCAGATCAATGCAGACCTCCGTGCTCAGCTCGCTAAGCAGCCTAAGGCTGTTGCTGAAACTAAGGTTATCAGCGCAGGTACTTCTGTATTCTTCGACATCAACTCTACTAAGATCAACTCTAAGAAGGATCTCGTAAACCTCGAGTCTGTTGCTACAGTTGCTAAGAACAGTGGTTGCCGTATCCTCGTAACTGGTTCTGCTGATAGCAAGACCGGTTCTGCAGCTTGGAACCAGCAGCTCTCTGAAGGCCGTGCACAGGCTGTTGCTGACGAACTCGTTAACCTCGGCGTTTCTCGCGACAAGATCGAGACTAAGGCTGTTGGTGGTATCAACGAAGTTTCTCCTTACACTCTCAACCGTCGTGCTCTCGTTGAGCTCAAGTAATTTTATCTGAAAAAATCATATTTAGATAGTGGGGTGCTCCTTTCGGGGAGCACCCTTTCTTTTTTTTGAATGACATTCCGTCAAGTTTACTTTTCTCCATTTCCTGCATTTCAACAGACTACTTTTGCTCTTGCCAAATGTCAAGAATAGCTTTTTTTAGATGTGTGAGTGTAAAAATCTTCACTTAATTTTTGTCGGTTTCAGAAAAAGTTGTACCTTTGCATCGCTTTAGAAAAATAGAGGGTTTGAAAAGCTATTTCTAAGCCTTGAAATAGGACGAGGAAAGGCTGATTAAACTGACAATTTCCGGGGTATAGCGCAGTTGGTAGCGTTCCTGGTTTGGGACCAGGCGGTCGCGTGTTCGAGTCACGCTGCCCCGACGAAATAAAAGACTAAGTTTATCATTTTCCTAAAGTACGGGGTATAGCGCAGTTGGTAGCGTTCCTGGTTTGGGACCAGGCGGTCGTGTGTTCGAGTCACACTGCCCCGACAATGAGAGGGCGTTTAGCTCAGCTGGTTCAGAGCATCTGCCTTACAAGCAGAGGGTCGGCGGTTCGAATCCGTCAACGCCCACGAAGAAGAGGAATTGGAACAGATGTTTCCTTTCCTCTTTTATTTTTATCACAAGTCAATCAACAATGCGTCTATGAAAAATAATGATTGGAAAGATAGGCTGGGTATGGTCTATTCCACAAATCCCGATTTTAATTTTGAACCAGAGACAGACGAAGTCGATACACTTCCGAAGAATCAGCAAAAACTCCGTGTAAATATAGAAAAGAATGGACGTGGTGGTAAAACCGTCACCCTTGTGAAGGGCTTTGTCGGTCACGAAGATGATTTGAAAGCATTGGGCAAGTTGCTCAAGACAAAGTGTGGAGTAGGTGGTTCCGTCAAGGATGGCGAAATCCTGATTCAAGGTGATTTCAAGGAAAAACTGATTGCATTGTTAAAAGCTGAAGGCTATACAAATACCAAATAGCTCCGCTCATATCGTTTCTACCAGTCATTTTCCTTCTTTTGATGCAGCAATTTAAGGGATTTACTGAAACGCTTATGGGGTTTTACT
>CADBXS010000075.1:29700-32839 GCA_902798705.1 uncultured Bacteroidales bacterium | reverse complement strand
TATTTCATTGCACCGGTGGTTGATGATGCCTGCGATGCGCCCGACAATTTTGCCGTTTCTCCAAGCAAGCCACATACGCAAATCACAGAATGCCAAGGCGGGATGTTTTGTCAAAAGCTTTTCCTCGCTCTTGTCCAAATCCGGCACATAATAAGGACAGTTTTTATACAGTTTCCGAGGGAATTGTATAAATCTCTTTATGTCCTCACTTCTTTTAACTTCTTTTATATCAATATATTGTGCCATAATCAGAAGTTTGAATCAGCGAGCAAAGATACTAATTTTTGTGAATTGTGATTAGTGAATTGTGATTAGTGATTAGTGATTAGTGAATTGTGAATTGTTTTTATCGTTGTCCGCAAAAGTCATAGTCATTAGTCTATGTTCAAGTTTTATGTCAATTCACTAATCACAATTCACAAATCACAAAAAAATGTATTTTTGCCCCAAAATTATTCACCAAAAAATCGAAACATTATGGGAAAAATCAACGATTTAAAAGACCAGGCTTTGGCCTCTTTGCGCGGAAAATGGGGTTCCTTTGTGGGTCTGACATTCATTTATATGCTTCTTGTGGGACTCGCCTCTTCATTATCCAGTTTCGGAACTATCTTCGAGGGCAGTAGTTTTGCCACGTTGGCTCTGTTCCTTTCAGGTTCAGGCTTTCTATTGACAATTCTTATGCTTCCGATGAGTATGGGGTTCTCTGTCGCCCATCTGCACTCCTCTCGTCAAGATTTGCCTGCGGATATCGGAGATTTATTCTACGGCTACAAGAATTTCGGACATGTGCTGGTCACATTGTTGGTGATGGTGTTTGCTATCATTGGCGGATGTATATTGTTAATTGTGCCGGGTATTATCCTCGCCTTTGCATACGCAATGGTTCCTTATATTCTGCGTGACCATCCGGAACTGTCCGCTATGGAAACCTTGCAGATGAGCCGAGCTATGATGAAGGGACACAAAATGGATTTGTTCCTGCTGGAACTCAGTTTCATTGGATGGCTTTTTTTGGCCTTGTTGACCTTCGGCATCGGTTACCTCTGGCTGATTCCCTACATGCAGATGACCATCACCAAATTCTATGAAGAGATTCGTTTGGAATTTGAAGAGAGTCTTGAATAAGGTTCACCGATCGGGAAAGCGTGGATAGTGTACCGGTGCCTTTCTGCATAACGCCTCAATAACAAAATAACCATCACAAAATGACTTTTCTCCAACAACTTTCCGATGCCATTGACATACAGCAGCAACGGCAAGATCAGGAATACAACGAATTGATGGAAAGGCCTTTGCGCGAGCGCGTGAGTCGTGGTTACACGATGACCAACCTTCACGCGGAGTTTGAGTTCTACGACGGGGCTCCTTCCCGTTGGGTGTCAGCACCCACTGGCACGCAACGCTATATCAACCGAGTACACATCCACTGCGAGTACAATATTTCCAAATTTCGCGAGGGCACGCAGGTGCGGCTCAGTCACGGCCTTCACTCCTTCATTATGGAGATTGAGCGGGACGATGTGAACGACTTCGTGCTGCGCTCCGGCAGCTTTGAAATACAACGCAACCTTTTGGACATCAGAAACTGCCCGCACGATGGCTGGGAAGTCAACGCTGTGAACACCAACATCACGCAACGGCTGCTTCGCGCCACGTGGGAGAACCTTTACGGTAACCCCGAATACAGCGAACACCTCGAACGTTTCCTCTCTGGTCAGTTCCGTAATCAGTACAAAGATTCGCCGTCACCCGACTGCGGCAATCCCTCACAGAACGAAGCCATCCGCAAATCTTTCGTTTGCAGCTATTTCCATCTGATTCAAGGGCCGCCGGGGACGGGCAAGACTTTCACTGTCGCGAAAATCGTCTATTTCCTGATGAAGGCCGGCAAAAAGGTTTTTGTGACGGCTCCCACGCACACAGCTATCAATAACTGTCTTAACGCTATCGCCAACGAACTACAAGACAGGCGATTCGTAGTGAAGGTTGGGGAACGGCATCAGGCGGACGAAATCCTCCACAACCCGCATATTACCCGCAAGTCATCGCTGAAACGCTCTGACTACCAACAAAATTTGGAGTTCTCGCAGGCGGGATTCGTGGTGGGCGGCACGCCTTTCGCCCTCTGTTCGCATGCATCCAAAAAGTTGGACGGTTGGCTGTTCGATTACGTGATTGTGGATGAGGCAGCGCAGATGAGCATCCCGCTCGCATTGCCTGCCATCATGCGCGGTTCACGGCTCATCTTCGTCGGAGACCACCAGCAGCTCGACCCTATTGTGCCGCAAGACACTGGCAACCGCTTCTTCGAGGGCAGCATTTTCAAACGGCTCGCAGACCTCTATCCGCAGGACATCACCCTGTTGGATCAGTCGTACCGTCTCAATGAAAACCTGATCAGCATCCCGAATCAGTTATTCTACAGCGGACGCATTGCCGCGAAACATGCGTTGCAGCAGCCTTATACCGATTTTAACTGTCCGGCCGCGCCGCAAATCGTCAGACACCCCTCCAACGAGTTGTTAGTCATTCATCACGAATTCGACTCGCTCGGCCGTTCCCCCTACGAGGCCAACCTCACCGCCGACATTGTGACCGACCTGTTGTGCAACGGTGTGCCAGTCAACGAGATCGGCATCATGAGTCCTTACAGGGCACAGATCCGCGAAATCAGACGGGCGTTGTTGGAAAAGGCCGGCGCGGAAATAGCGCAAACCATCTTTGTCGATACGGTGGAACGGATGCAGGGACAAGAGAAGGACTACATTATATATAGTATGTCCAACTCCAATCCTGCGGAGGTGGAAGACCATCTGGAGTTTTTCTACAGTCCGAACCGCCTGAACGTGGCTCTCACCCGCGCCCGCGTGAAGTGCGTGGTGTTCGCCAACGAGAAGATTTTCACGTTCTGCGAGGAGTTGTTGCAAAATCCAGACACTCCCCCACCCTTACACCACGGCGCGGAAGTCTTCAAAAGATATTATGATGCGGCCACAAGACTTGAGCTTGAGACAGAGGAGGAGGATTGGTAAGTCCTATACCGATAGTGGTATTATATTTCATAAAATCACCGAAAAACAGTCCCATCATCTAACGCACGGCCAGCAATTGTCGCATAAAAAAAATCACGGCATAC
>CADBXS010000075.1:0-29694 GCA_902798705.1 uncultured Bacteroidales bacterium | reverse complement strand
ACGGCATACTGCAACCTTTTCACTATTTCCCGTCTTTAGTTTAAGTAAATTGCTATTTTTGCAGCGCCGTGTCTTGGGGTGGGGTTTCGCGGATCAAGACACGGCAAAAAGTTGAAACATAATAAGCTATATTATAATGAGAAAGACATTGGCCCTTTTACTGTTCTTATTCGGAACGTTCCCGCTTTGGATGCAAGCGCAGCAGGATTCCTGCGCCATCACCTCATTGCCCTACACGGAGGATTTCTCCTCGTTTCAGCAGTACCTGCTCATACAAGACTCCTGTTGGACATCGCTTTACTATACAAGCTACAACATGCCAACAATTGTTATGCAAGGAGACGGGAACGGGAACTGTCTGCAATTTTCCGGAGAATACGACTTCGAATACAACATCGCCGTGATGCCACTTTTGGATGATTTGTACGACATCCATACGATTATGGTCTCCCTATACCTGAAAAAAGGGGCGCTGTCCGGTTGCTTTGAAGTGGGTGTGATGACCGATCCAACAGACGAAAGCACCTTCTTTCCGATAGACACCTTGCAAAATCCAACCACCATTGCATTTTATCCGCACCACGTCTATCTAAACAACTACACGGGAACCGGGCGTTATATCGCTTTCCGCTGGAAAGCCTATACGAGCGCGGTGCTCCGCTGGAACGACGGGCCGATAGGCGCGGTCACGGGACACACCATCGAATACATCAACTCCGATTCGACGACCACCACCCTCACCAACGTTGTCGGCAACGAGTTCGCGTTGAGCTGGCTCACCCCCAACACCACCTACACCGTGAGCGTGACCACCAACTGCGACAACGATTCAACCAGCCTACCTGAAAGCATCAGTTTCACCACCGCCTGTGCGAGCGGCGGCGACCTGCTTTTCGGAGAGGAGGACCATATCACCTCCCGGAATTTCCCCATCCACAAATATGCACTCACAGAGGAGATCTTCACGGCCAACGAAATCGGTGCGGCGCGAAACCTGCAGTCCGTATCGTTCCATTGCACCACCGCCGGCAGCGACCGCAACATCGCCCTCTACCTGATGCCGGTCGAGCAGTCGGTGCTCACGGGCTTCATCCCCATCAACAGCACGGCGGTCAAGGTCTTTGACGGCATCGTCAACATGAGTGCCGGATGGGTCACGCTTTACTTCGACGACAACTACTATTACGATGGCTCCTCCAACCTCCTGGTGGTCATCGACGATAACACAAACGCCTACGGGTCCTACACTCCCAACAGCTTCTTCTTTGTGGATGAACCCGTCGGCAATATGGTGCGCATCGCTAACACCTGGAACACGAACTACAATCCCAGCTCGGTCAGCAGCTATAACGGCACCATCTACCACTACCGTCACCGGATCAAATTCGGGGATGTGTGCGACAACCAAGCCTCCTGCGTGGCCCCCTACACGTACTTGAGCGACATCTCGGAGACATCCGCGCAACTGAACATCGTGCCGGGGAACGGGGAAGGCTCATGGACCGTGGAGTATCGGGGTGAACAGGACACCCTTTGGACGACAGACAGCTCCGTCACCTACTCGCCCTACTACTTGGGCAACTTAGCCTCCAACACCAACTATTGGGTACGGGTGAAGCCCAACTGCGGCAGCGGGATTCCCGACCACTGGGCCACACGCAGTTTCCGCACCACCTGCGCATCAAATCCCCGTCCGAAGAGCACCATCAGCTTCGTCACCGCACACTCCACCGTCATGTCACGACCACTCACCACACCTGCTTGCAGCAACTGGTTGCCCGTGGCATACAAACCCATCTCCACAGCACCCATCTGGCACTGCGTGATGTTCACCACCACCTTTCCTTGCGCCGTGGCAGCCTTGATGGCACCTGTCAACCATTCCTTCCGCGGAGCATTGCCCGAACCGAACGTCCTCAGCACAATACCCTTGATGCCAGGAAAACCGAACACGTGCTCAATCACATCGCTCCTGATGCCAGGAAACAGCGTGATGGCAATCACCGAGTTGTCCCATTCCGTATGCGGACTAAACACCTTCCCTTCCTCTGGTCTCCGAATCTTCTCAACATCGAAATGGATGTTCACACCCGTTTCCGCCAACGGAGGAAAATTATACGAAGTGAAAGCACTGAAATTCTCTGCATTGCATTTCGTCACCCGATTGCCACGATAGAGCCTCTGCCCAAAGCACACGCACACCTCGGGCACCATCGCACGTCCCTGCTCATCGCACGCAGCAGCCAACTCAATCGCATTGATCAGATTTTCCTTCCCATCCGTGCGGAGCACACCAATCGGCAACTGACTTCCCGTCAGCACCACAGGCTTGTCCAGATTCTCCAGCATGAAACTCAGTGCCGAAGCCGTGTAAGCCATCGTGTCCGTTCCGTGCAGGATGACGAAGCCATCAAAGCGCTGATAGTTGTCGCTGACAATCGTCACCAGCCTGGCCCACAGCTCAGGCTGCATGTCCGAAGAGTCAATCGGAGGGTCGAACAGATAACTCTCTATGTGGTAATCGAATTCCCGCAGTTCAGGCACATGCCCCATCAAGTGGTCGAAATTGAAAGACTCCAAAGCACCCGTCTCCCGATTCCGTATCATGCCTATCGTACCGCCCGTATATATCAGCAGCACCCGCCGCTTAGCTTTCAAGACTGAGTTGTTCATAAGCTAAACCTCCTTGGTCATTTCTTGATACATCTTAAACAATTCAGCAACAATAAGCGGTTCATTCTCATTTTCTAAGAGTTTCACGTCAAAGCCGTATGCTTGAAGAACCGCTTTGTCGTTCTGCCGATGGGCCCTTCGTAGTTCCGCTGGCATCGTCAGTTCGTCATAGAGGTCTGCCAATGATGAATCAGGATATTTGGCACGGGCATCAAGAATTGCATGTGCTGTTTGCTCAATCTTTTCCTTCTGCTTTTCTGTTGGTGTTGGCCAAGGGAAGTTGTTATAAACAATTGTATTAGAGTAACTATAGTCACTTTTAAGTCTTCCACATACAGCCCGCATCCATGCCATGTGAACATAGCTTGTCAGTACTCCAAAATGAAATAGAGATGCACCTTGAAGACAGAACAATTTATCACCTGGAATAATGTCTTTTGAGAGATAATCAATTGGAACATATTCTCGTTTCTCAGAAGAAACTTTTGGAAGTGCAACGTAATCAGTTTTACATTCAAAGGATGCACCAAACAATGTAGGTTCTTCAGCTGCTTTTATTGTACTGACTCGACTACTTTGTAATCTAAACTCTTTTACTCTCGCAACCCTTGACAACACAAGTGGACATTTTCGCAACTTAGAAGGATTAGCTCCCTTAAGCCATAGACAATAACGTGGTTTGCGATCTATGAAATCCTTCCCCATCATAAATGGGCGAATAAATTCTACTGCCTCAGGTTCTTGGTTCACGAGTTCGTCTTTTTCTTCTTTCGTAAGAACCAAGTTTCCATCATCAATAGGTTGACCACCTAAGAAAATCATTGGTACATCGCATAGGGGCTTCATTCTCTTCTCTATAAAGATACTTGGCGCATTAAGCAAATAACCATTAATATTAAATGCTTCAACTTGCTGCTGGTTGTTAATGAATATTATCTTTCTTCCTTCATGGACGAAAGAAAAACCCACAATCACACAATGCACATGAGCCTTCAATGAAGCCTCACTGTCCCATCGGAAAGTGCGACAAGCAAAATTGATAATGACACCTTCCTCAAATAAAGGTTTCCATAGGTTAGTTACAGAACCACCTTGAGTGATAGAGTTTGTAGATACAAAAGCAGCCTTGCAACTTGTTCCTCGCATTAGTTCTGAAGCTTTTTTATACCAGCAAGCAACATAATCCAAGTCACCAACTCCAACCCATTTTTTACCAAAAATTCTTAAAACGTCCTCTTTTTGTTCTTTAGACATCCATCTTGCTCCGACAAACGGAGGATTACCAATTATGTAGTCATAAACAACAGGTCTTGTCCTTGTTTCCTGTTTTTGTCCTGACTTGAATTCATTAGTAATCAAATTGATCTCATCATAAGAGAAAACAGGCTCACTAGCTTTGAAACTCTCAGATTCTTGATTAATCAATGTTACATACGTCTTGTCTGCATATATCGTTGGAGTATTGATAGGCTGTTCTATCACATCCCAATCCATCCGTAGCGCATTCCCTTCACGAATATTAGTATAGGATTTCAACGGAAGGAAGTCAATGTCACGACGGATAATCTTCTCTGTCTCGCGAAGCATCTGCGCTTCACTAATCCAAAGGGCTGTGGTAGCAACAGTCACGGCAAAGTCGTTAATCTCAATGCCGTAAAATTGCTGAATGCTCACCTTGATAGGATTCACTTCTTCGAATCCGATGAATGACTGGCCATGATGACGCTCACGAATAACTTCATTCTCCAAACGGCGAAGTGAAAGATACGTTTCTGTGAGGAAATTACCCGAGCCACAAGCAGGATCCAAGAATGTCAGCGAAGCCAAACGGTCTTGATAAGCGTCGAGTTTCTTCTGTCGTTGCCGTTCCACCTTTTCTTCCAGAATCCCGTCAAGTTCACGACGCAAATCATTCAAGAAAAGTGGGTCAATGACTTTGTGAATGTTCTGAATCGAAGTGTAGTGCATACCACCACTACGGCGAGTCTCGGGGTTGAGTGTACTCTCGAAGACTGCGCCAAAGATAGTTGGTGATATTTCGCTCCAGTCGAAATCAAGGCTGGCATGTTGTAGCAAGGTCTGTTTCAGTTCCTCGGTGAACTGCGGTATCTCTATCTTCTCTTCAAATAGACCGCCATTGGTATAAGGAAAGGCTTTCAGCTCTTCTTGCAGATACTTACTGCGCTTATCTATAGGTGTGTTCAGCACCTCAAACAAATCGTTCAACGCCCTACGAATATCTTTGGCTTCGTAGGTTGCGAGAAAGTCATGGAATTGGTCATGGGTGAAAACTCCCGCGTCTTCTGCATAAAGACAGAACACAATGCGGACACAAAGGATATTCAGCCAACGTAGCGCTTCGGGCGAATTGTCATCGTATTGCTTGAGCAGAGCCTCGTAAATCCTTCCAACAATCTCGCCTGCCTGCATAGACACCTGCATTTCTTTGCTCAAATGCTCGTGTTTAGCATCTACAAGGAACAACAAGCGATAATACTCCTTACCCAGATTGTCAAGCAATATCTGCTCTGGCTCACCATTGGGCTGTTCCATATCATAAACAAGGAACTCGGAGAAGTTGCAAGTCACTATCCAACGGGGATGCTCTGACACAGGCAGACTGACCACATAACGGCGAGCTTGTTGGAATGGATTGAGCAGAGAACCATCACTTTGTTTCGATGGCGCCCTCAAGTCCTTACCCAAAGATTTCTGCTCAATCAGCACACGGGTGGAAGGTATGCGACAGTCGATGAAGTTGGAAGCATCAACCATTTGATGCTCTTCAAAACGTATAAAGCCGTCGGTCAACGTCTCAACGCCAAACACATTCGTGAGCAGATCAATCCAGAAAGGTTGTGATTCTCCCCTTTCATATCCTCTGCCTCTCCACCGGTCTGCAAATTTGGCAGCAGCTATAGCCATTTCTTTCTCTGTCTTCATATCGCTCGCCTTCAGTTTTCTATTATCGTTGCAAAGTTAATCAAATTATTGAGTAATAGACGTAATTCAAATAGAAAATTTCAGTATGTGGGGCCATAGATAGTGGAATTAGCATGATGCGCGAAATGGTATCCAAGGTAAAAAACGTGGTATTCGAAATGAGAAGTTGTGAGAATCAAAGATTGAGGGAATGAAGAAAAAACTTCGTGGAAAAGCTTTCCGTGTAGAAACCGTGGTTTGGTTTCTACACGGAAAACTTATACGTGTACAAACCAAACCACTCCACGAAGTTTTTTCCCTTACGTTGGAAAGTTGATGCTGAAGCATGGGGAAAAAGTTTTCGAATGTTTTTCGTTTTGGAATGGAAATCGGGATGTGGGAGTACAGCAGCGGCGACACCTCTGCAAGGAGATGTCGCCGCCATAAGTTCGTTGTTATTTAGACGATAGGATTAATAGCCAGGGTTCTGCCACTTAGCTTTCTGCTCGTCGGAGAGGTTCGAGCCGTCTTCGTTCTGAAGGGCATCGATGAATACCTGTGGAATAGGACGGAGCTCATGCTTGTTGGCTGTGATGTTCTTCGAAGCCTCTGGGTTGAATGCCTTTGCACGCTTGATGAGCAAACCTGCGCGAGAGAGTTCCTCCCAACGGTTCCACTCACCGAGCAACTCGCGAGTACGCTCGTTGAAGATGAAGTTGAGCATACGCTCGTAGTCGCCGCTGCAACCGAGTTGTGCGAGGATAGCCTCGTCTTCGTCAGGCAACTTCGAGTAGCTGGCAATCTGCAAGCTTGAAGGTGCTGTGGTCTCTGCGATACCAGTGGAGAGATAATAGGTGTTCTTGTGCATGTGAGAAGCATAGTAAGCCTCGGTCATGGTCATGGTCTTGTTCAGAGCATCCTTACAGTTGGAGTTGTTAGCCGAGATGGAGTTGTCGGCCATACCGCCATCAGCCTTGAGGAACGCCATGGAACCGTCAGTGTAGTAGCTGCGGTCTTCACCGTTCTTCCACTGACCACGAGCACGGAGTGCATTGACTGTTGCAATAGCATCCTGATACTTGCCCAAGCGTACTTGTGCCTCTGCCATCACGAGATAGGTCTCACCCGTGCGAGCCATGATGATGTCGCGGTGTGCATCGCCCTTCTCTGCTGTACGCGAACCGTCGGCAGTCTTGTTGATACCGCAGAACACGTTGGAAGTAGCTGTGTTACCACTCACACCATAATTGTAGAGCACGTACTGGCCGTTCATGAAGTTGACGAATGCATTTGGCACCCACTTGCCAGTCTGAGGATTGACGAATGTGTGAACCTGTCCGCCGCGTCCGAATGTGCCGTAAGGCTCTCCGTCGAAGCGATGGTCGCTCTTCTTGTTGAGGATGAAGATGGCACCCTGGTCGCCAGGGTAAGGAACCTGATTGACAGCGATGCCGTTGTCGGCAGCCACCTTTTCTTTGTTATACACCTGGATGGCCTTGCCCGAAGCATCCTTCACAACGTTGCCAGCAGCATCGGTGGAGTCGCGGAAAGCAATGCAGTTGTTCAAGCCATAGACAGTCTTGAAGGTCTTCCACATACGAGCATCGTTCACATTGTCGAAAACACTGTAGGTGTATTCTGTAGGACGACAACGCTGGAAGTCCATTTCGCCGATGTAAGCACCACGCTTAATCCAGCCACCAGAGAAGTTGGAGAACTGAGGCGAGAAGTAGTTGTAAGTACGGTTACCGAAACGTCCCTGAGTTGTTGCGTCGGCATTGTGCTCGGCAGCCATCAGGATTTCAGGCAGTTCCTCGCTTGGGCAGTTCACGCCATTCCACTTTGCATAGAGGTCAGCATAGTCGGCAGCCAATGGGCAAGCCTTGATGACTTCGTCGCAGAGCGTGATGACGCGGTTGAGGTCGGCGTTCTTGTCGTAAGAGCCATTCCAGCCTGAGCAACGTTCGCTCTGACGGAAGAGGAGCGCCTTTGCCAAGAAGTGAGCTGCGGTGTACTTGGTCCAAGTACCATTACCACGCCACTTGCTGGTTGGGAGCATGTTGTAAGCCTGCTCGAAGTCGGAGATGACCTGGTTGAGGGTCTGCTCCTCGGTAGAGCGAGTGTAGAACTTTTTCACACTACCGTTTGCTGGTTCGGTCTGAAGAACAACACCGCCATACTGTGCGAAGAGGCGATAGTAGTTGTAGCCACGGAGGAAGTAAGCCTCGCCCATAGCCTTGTTGCGAGTGTCCTGATCGGACACCTGAGCAGCCTTCGAAATCACGAGGTTGGCTGTAGAGATACCGTAGTACATCTGGTTCCAAAGTCCCGAAACAGGCGGACAGTTGTTGTTTGCAGCACCATTGGCTGTTGTACAGTCGAGTGGATTGAGACGGTTGTCGTAGGTGTTCCAAGGCTCGGAAGTGAGGTCGGCACCGTTAGTAAATTCGTCGCAACCATAGAGGGTGATGCCATAAGCCCATTCGTAGCCGAAGTGCCAGCGAATGTTGGCATAGAGTCCTGCTGCCATGGCAAGAGCACCGTCTTCGGTTTCAAGCAGTGCATCGGTATAGAGGTGCCCCGCATCTTCCTTCAGGAAGTCTTCGCTACAAGAGGTAGCTCCGAAGAGAGTGAACACCGAGAGTGCACCGCAGATGATTGTTTTGCTGATATGTTTCATAATCTTGTCTTTTTTCTTTAACATCATTATATACCATTCATTAGAAATCCACCTGTAAACCTACGGTGAAGCCACGGTTGAAGTAGGTAGCACCCGTATCGAGGTCCATAAAGTCAACAGAAGAATAGAGCATACCGAGATTTCTGCCCTGAACATATACCTTGAGGTTGCTCAAGCCGATTGGCTGAGTGAGCTTGCGGTCGAAGGTGTAAGACAACGAGAGGTTGCGAACCTTGATGAAGGAAGCGTTCTTGAATCCGAGCAAGCCAGAGTAGGAGTCGCCACCAGCGGTGCTATAGACTGGCTTCTGCCATTCTGCATCGGTGTTGGTTGGAGTCCAGTAGTTGATTTCGCGCTGCTGGTACATACCGAGCTGTCCTTCACCACCAGTGTTAACCATATACTTGAAGCGTCCGTGGAGCTCGAGCATGAGTTCGAATCCCTTGTAAGAGAAGCTGTTGCTCCAGCCTGCAGTCCAGCGTGGGTTGCGGTTGCCAAGGATGACACGGTCGTCAGCGTTGATGGAGTAGTCGCCATTCTGATCGACAGGCTTCACGCTACCAACGGTGAACTTGTTGCCCTTTTCGTTGAACTTAGCCATTTCTGCAGCATCGCTCTCTTTCCAGAGTCCGTCGTTCTCGTAGCCGTAATAAACTGCGATGGACTTGCCGATGAACCAAGCGTTGTTGATATCGTCTTCCTTACCGTTGGAGAGTTCTTCAATCTTGTCCTTCTGCCATGCGAAGTTGAGGTTGGAGTTCCAAACGAAGCCTCTTGTCTTCACAGGGATGGTGTTGAGAGTAACTTCGACACCCTTGTTGCTGGTCTTACCAATGTTAGCAAGTGTGGAAGGATAACCAGTGAGCGAAGGAATGGTCATCGACATGATGAGGTCCTTTGTCTTGGAACCATAAATATCGATGGTACCACCGATGCGGCCTCTCAAAAAGCTGAAGTCGATACCGATGTTCCACTGTGTGGTCTTTTCCCACGACAGGTTCTTGTTAGGCATTCTCACCTGATTGTTCGAATAGTAAGGTTCGTTGGTCACGAGCATCTGCGTGTTGCCCAAGCTGAATGGCATCCAGTAGCTGTTGATGACACCAAGAGTTCCGTAAGGAGAAACGGCGGAGTTGCCCGTTACACCAAGACCGAAGCGGAGCTTCAACTGGTCGAGCCAATCAACATCCTTCAGCCAGTCTTCCTGCTCCATACGCCAACCGAGTGCCATAGATGGGAAGAAATCCCACTTATTGCCTTCAGCCAAAACGGAAGAACCGTCCCAACGTGCGCTGGCTGTGAGGAGGTAGCGGTCCATGAACGCATAGTTCACGCGAGCCATGTAGGAAGAAAGTGAATATTCGGAAAGGCCAGTGCCCATGGATGCGTTATAGTCGGAGCTGGTGATATCGACAGCACCCATGTTGTTCCAAAGGAAGGAAGACATAGGCACAGCCACCTCGCTCATGCTGCTGTTTTCGGTGTTCGACTTCGAAGCACTCTGCAAGAGCGTCAAGCCAATGGTGTGTTCACCAAACTTGTTGTTGTAGAGCAACATGTTGTCGAGAGTCCAAGAGAGGTTGCGAGTATCGTTACGACGTGCATAGCTGTTACCACCGCCACGTGCGGCCGAGCTGCTGTCGATGTAGTTACCCATGCGGTAGAAACGGAAGTCAGGACCGAACTGGGTCTTCCACTGAATGCCCTCGAGTGGTTCCCAAATCTTACCGAAGTCGATCTGTGCATAGAAGCTACCCAATGCACGGTAGAACTCACGGTTATCGTTCGACTTCTTCCATTCGTCGATCACGGTGTAAGTGTTGGTTGTAGAACCTGCTGGCATGAGGATGATGTTGCCATTGTCGTCGTAAGGAAGTGCATAGCGGAGGAGACTCTTTGCAGCACCGTAGATGTCAGTAGGGCCCGAGTTGGACGACTGACCTGTGCGAGAGAATCCATACTGCTGCTTACCATAGGAAGCATTGAGGGAACCACCGGCCTTGAACCAAGGAGTAGCCTGGATGTCGGTAGTTGCAGTGAAGTTGAAGCGACTGAACTCCTGTCCCTTCTGCGTACCCTTGTTCTTCGTATAGCCGAAGCTGGCAAAGCCCTTGACGTTCTTAGTACCGCCACGTGCACTCACTGTGTGCTGCTGGCTCACACCCGTCTGAGTGACGAAGTCTGTCCAGTCGGTATCAGTAACCTTCGAACCATCCCAAGTGCCGCTTTCCCAGCCCTTCATTACGTTAGCCAATGCCACAGCATCGCCACTGAAGAAGGACTCGTCCTGTGCCTTTGTTGGCTGGTCGCCTGGAGTGTACTTGTCAGGAGCCGAGTTGTAGTAAGCCCAACGACGCCAAGTGATGTAATCGCTGGCACTCATGGCAGGGCTCTTGTCAACAAGCTTCTGGAAGGTGAACGAGCCATTGTAGCTGAGCTGAGTCTTGCCTTCCTGTCCGCGCTTCGTTGTAACGAGAACAACACCGTTTGCACCACGGCTACCGTAGATGGCAGTGGAAGAAGCATCCTTCAAGATATCGATAGACTCGATGTCCTGTGGATTGAGCGACTCGATGCCACCACTCTGAAGAGGCACACCATCCACAACGTAGAGAGGTGAGCTCGAAGCGGTAAGAGAACGAGTACCACGAATCATGATGCTACCCATTTCACCAGGACGCTCGCTCGATGTGATATCCACACCCGCAGCCTTGCCCTGCAATGCCTCGAAAGCATTGGTCACAGGCTTCGTGTGCTTCGTGTTCAGTTCCTTTTCGCCGACGCGAGTCAAGGCTCCCGTCACATCGCTCTTGCGCTGAACACCATAACCTACAACGACTACTTCTTCGAGTTGTGCGTTGTCTTCACGAAGAACCACGTTGATGTTAGTCTGGTTACCTACCTTCACGTTCTGAGTGAGGTAACCCACATAGCTGAACTGGAGTGTCGTACCCGAAGATGCATCGAGGGTGTAGCGACCACTCATGTCGGTGATGGCACCAGCAGCTCCACCTGCCGACACGGTCACGCCTATCAGCGGTTCGCCACTCTCATCCTTCACCACTCCTGTCACTCGGTGCTTCTGCGCACTTTGCGCAAATATAGACTCTGCTGGAAGCCCCAAGAGCATACCCAAACAGAGAACAAGCACCATCAGTCTGTTTCTTTTAAGCATAGGTTTTTAATTAGATGATTGAAAATAAAGGAATTAGATGGTTATAAAATAAAGATAGAACCTTAGTTGTTTTGTCGTGTCTGCTTCACCGTGCAAAATTGAGGAAACAATTGCGAAACGATTTGCAATCATGTAACAATCTATTGCACTTATGCCTCAAAAAATGATAATTCACTCACTTTCACTGCAAATTTAGGTAAATTTCCATTTGTTAACAAAAAAAATCATTAAAAATGTTGAAAAATTGTACTGTTCAACACTTTTTCTTTCCATTAGACTTGAAAAAGACTAAAAAAAATAAAAAAAAGAAGAGTGAGGAATGGAGAAACAACTATTCTTCATTCTTCACTCTTCATTCTTGATTTTATCGGAAGATTACTCTTCTGGAATGTCCCATCCGAGTGCGGAAGCTCCGAGTACGGCTGCATTGGAGCTCATCAGTCCCGAAACAAGGAACTTAGCCTTGCCTTTGAATATCGCCATGACGTGCTGGTTGTAAGCTTCCTCGATAGGTTTCATGATGAGGTCGCCTGCCTTGGTCAAACCACCAAAGAAGATGTAAGCTTCAGGGGAAGAGAATGCCGTGAAGTCGGCACAAGCCTCACCGAGCATCTTGCCTGTGAACTCGAAGATTTCCTTTGCCACTTCGTCACCCTTGCCTGCAGCGATGCTCACGTCGAGCGAAGTGATTTTGTCTGGGTCGAGCTCGCGGAGCAGACTTGGTTTCGTGGTCTTGGCCAGGATTTCACGAGCCGAGCGTGCCACACCTGTTGCTGAGCAGTAAGTCTCCAAGCATCCTGTGCGTCCACATCCGCACTGACGGCCTTCGGCACCACGCACCATCGTGACATGACCGAGTTCGCCTGCGAAGCCATCATGTCCATAGACAAGCTGTCCGTTGATGACAATACCCGAACCAACGCCTGTGCCGAGAGTGATGACGATGAAGTTCTTCATTCCACGTGCCACGCCGTAAATCATTTCGCCCAAAGCAGCAGCGTTGGCATCGTTCGTCATAGCAACAGGAATGCCCAAAGCATCGCTGAACATCTTTGAAAGTGGCACAACGCCCTTCCAAGGGAGATTTGGTGCAAACTCGATGGAGCCTGTGTAGTAGTTGCCGTTTGGTGCACCGATACCCATAGCCTTGATTTGTTCGATGCCTCCAGCCTTCTCGATAAGCGGTTTCAGACAAGCTACACCTGCCTCAACGAAAGCCTCAGCTGTCAAGTATTCTTGGGTGCGAATGGAATCATCGTAGAGTACATCGCCACGCTGGTTCACAATGCCGAAAACAGTGTTTGTACCTCCAAGGTCAACACCAATTACATAAGGTTTTACTTCATTCATGGTAGTTAATTAATATTAGTTTTTGAGTTTTATTTTTTAATGATGCTGCAAATTTAGAAAAAGTTTATAAAAAACGAAGAACGATTTGAGATAAAAGTTCCGTTCTACGCATCAACGACGTTGTTCTGGACAAAAAGAGCCACAGATTTCACCGATTGACACAGAAAACATATCTGCTTCATCGGTAAAATCTGTGGATTTCAAACAAAGCCGAGTTATCGGTGTGATTGATTAGTTCTGAAATGCATAGAAAGCATTGCCTTCCACGAGCTGGCGCAATGCGGTAGTGCCTTCTTCGTTGAGCTGCACATTCATGGTCTTGCCGTTCTGAAGGTAGACCTGAGCAGTTTGGTCGTCGTTGAACTTCAGCAATACCTGTGACATGCCATTGGACTCCACAGTCCAAGTCTTGTTAGCCTTGTCGTAGATGAAGTTAACGAGTTCGCCCTTGTCGTTCTTCACTTCGTAGCCATTCTTAGTGGTTGTGATGGCATACATGTGTCCGTCGCTTCCCATCACGTTCTGCACCTTACCAGCATCTGCCAATGGGTTCTCGCCCGACCAGAATTCGATGGTGTTGAGTACGAGGAAATCGACAGTACCGCAGATAGGATAAACCCAGCAGAGCAACAAGCCGATAACAGCATTCAGATACTTGCTGTCAGTGGCGTTGGCATTCCAATGTGCGAACTTGTTGAAAAGGGAGAATGAGCCGATACAAGAGTTGAAGGAAACGGCACAAATCATTGCAACAATGAAAAGTTTAGTCAATCGATTGTTCATAGTCTAATTTTTTTTTGTTAGTGTTTAATGTATTTGTGTGACAATGAATATTTTGCTATTCACAAAAGATGGTGCAAAGTTATAAAAAACAAATCAAAGAGAAAAGGAACGAGTCATAAAAAAACTTATAGCTCGTTCCTTTTCATCATTCTTATTCGTCAATTCCAGGGATGGTGATAATCTTTCCGTTCTCGTCGTACTTGAGTTCACACACCTTCAAGCTGCGGAGCCAAGACTTACCGCCTGAAGGGACAGAGTCGTGATGGAAAAGATACCACTTGCCCTTATATTCCAGAATGGCATGGTGAGTAGTCCAACCAACCACAGGAGTAAGAATCACACCCTGATAGGTGAATGGACCGTAACGATTATCACCAATTGCATAGCACAACATGTGGCTATCACCAGTGGAATAAGAGAAGTAGTACTTGCCATTGTACTTGTGCATCCATGATGCCTCGAAGAAACGATGTGGGTCATCTGCCTTGAGCGGATTGCCTTCGTCATCAACGATGATGATTGGACGAGGAGCCTCTGCAAAGTAGAGACCATTCTTTGTGAGACGCACGCAACGGCTTGGCAGAGCATCTGCCTTTCCTTCTGGCAGGTATGGAGTCTCAAGATGGATATTGTCCTTGTAACGCTGAAGCTGTCCACCCCACAGTCCACCGAAATAGACATATACCTCACCATCATCGTCCTTGAATGCACACATATCGATACTGTAGCTACCAGGAATTGGTGCTGAGCGAGGAATGAATGGACCAGCAGGATTGTCTGCTATTGCAGTTCCCCAATGGAACACATCATTGCGGTCCTTCATAGGGAAATACATGATATACCTCTTTATCTTCTTGCTGTAGCCCATGCCAGCAGCCTGTTCCTCTGCATTAGTAGGTACTTCGACCACATACTCCTGCACGTCGCAGTCCCAAAGCTGACGGCCATGCCAAGGAATATCCTCCTGGCGAAGAACACAACCATGGTCGGTGACTTCACCCGTCATTGGGTCGCCATCGATAGAAAGCACATGATAATCTTTCATGATGTACTGGTCGCCATTGTCGTTTTCCACGTTCGATGCTTCCCAGTCATGACTTGGATAAATATATATTTTTCCGTCGAATATGTGAACGGAAGGGTCTGCCATGTAGTCGGCAGGGAAAAGATAACGTTTCATATTGTTAGTTTTTAAGTTGGTGAGTTTTTAAGTTTTTGAGTTGATGAGTTTTCGCAGAGATGTGTATTCTCGTTAAACGTTAAACGTTATAAGTTATAAGTTTTTGAGTTTTCGCGAGTTATACTCATTTCAAAGCCAACGCCTTGATGACCTCCACGAACTTCTTAGGTTGAAGATTGCGATCGAAAGCAAGTGGATAGTCAGTGCGACCTTTGATTGGCCAATCGTTCTTCCAAGAATCGCCATCACTAATTCCCCAGAAATTCACACGCTCGATAGCATCTGCATGACGGAGATAGATGGAGAACAACTTGGCGAAGAAGTCAGCCTGTTCCTGTGCCTTCTCCTCTGGCAGTCCATCCTGATAAGGGTCCATGGCCTTGGCATATTCGAAGTTGTTGCTGATTTCTGCTCCCTGATTGCCATTTGGCCAAGGCAGCACAGAGAGGTCGAGTTCGGTAATCATCACCTTGCAGTCAGCAGCCTCCAGTGCTTCGATGGTTTTCTCATATTCATCAAGCGGAGTGTCGAAAGCAACGTGCGACTGCATACCTACGCCATCCACACGACAACCTTTCTCGCGCAAACTCTTCACGAGTGCCACCACAGCATCACGCTTAGCAGGCTTGTCCATCGAATAGTCGTTGTAGTAGAGTTCGCAGTCGGGATCCACCTCATGAGCTGTCTTGAAAGCGATTTCAAAATAGTCCTCACCTATTATATTATAATAAGGCGAATGGCGGAAACTACCATCATCCTCGATGGCTTCGTTCACAACGTCCCAAGCCTTCACACGGCCCTTGTAGCGTCCTACCACGGTGCGGATGTGGTTCGTCATGCGCTCAATCAGCACATCGCGACTCACCTCTTTGCCGTCCTTATCGGTGAAAAGCCAGCCAGGAGCCTGAGCGTGCCAAACCAAGCAATGGCCATAGCATGCCTGACCGTTCTTTTCGCACAAATCCACGAATTCATCGGCAAGTTTGAAGTCCCAAACATTCTCATCAGGGGAGACCACCTCACCCTTCATGCAGTTCTCTGCCACCAGGCAGTTGAACTGCGTCTTGATGAGGTTTGCCAAGTTTTCGTCCTGTGTCTTCACCTGCCATTGGTTAACGGCAGCACCCACAAGGAATTTTCCATTGAATGCCTCGCACAGCGTCACGTCCTTCGCCTGAGGTGTACAGGCCGAGAGCACACATACTGCCGTTGCCAAACAAATCAGAATCTTTTTCATGCTGTCACTAATTGTCTTTAAATGTGTCTTTTTATGTTATTTATTGCTGTTTCTTGCTTCGATTTCTGCGTTAATCTTGTCGATAACTTCATCTTCAAGTTCATACTTGCTGATAATCCACATGGCAAGCAACAAGAGAATAGCAGGGATGACACATACAAGCCAGAGAATACCTTCTTCAGCAAAAGGAGTCTGATCAATGACTTCACTCTGGTAGCCAACGTATGCCAAAACAGCTGGACCTACGATACTACCGAAAGTCATACCAGCCTTGAAGAACAAACCTGTAAGGGCATTCACAATGCCCGAAATACGGCGACCTGTTGTGTATTCTCCGTATGAAATCACCTCAGGAACCAATGCCCACATATAACCTGTTGCAACGATGACACCGGTACTCTTAATGAACTGTGCCACATAAACCATCATCATGCTTGGATGCTCCATTTTGGAAATGAAATAAAGCATGCCCATACCTACGATGGCAGCGCTGAGGAAAATGTAGAACATGTTCTTCTTACCCACCATGCGCTTGAACCAAGGTACAAGTGGCATAAAGATGAATGCAGGAATAGAGCCAAGAGCCATGAAAATAGACAACTCTTGTGCAGAACCGTGCAGATTGCTATTGATGAAATATGCACCTGCTGCATTACCTACCGACATCATAGCAAATGCAGTGATGAAGAAGAATGCGAGAACGCGCAATGGACGGTTGCGAACAAACTCCATCCAAAGGTCACTTACCTTCACACTTTCTGTGTCCTTCTTATCCATAACCACGCGCTCCTTGCACTGAGAGAAGCAGAACATGAGCAGGCAGAAACCAACAATGGCATAAATCGTCATCGTTATGAACCAAGCGTTTGAATCCTTAGGAAGACTGTCGGATGGTGCACCCGCAATGAGGGCAATAAACAAAGGAAGACCTGAGTTTACTGCCAAACCACCGAGGTTTGCCATGAACATACGCACCGAAGTGAGGATGGTGATTTCGTTCGTATCACGAGTCAACGAAGAGTTTAATGCTCCGTATGGCACATTGATAAACGTGTAGAGCAACTGCATTGAAATATAGGTAACGTATGCGTAAATCAATGATGGTGCAAACCCGTTGTAGAAGCACAAGATGGCAAATCCTGACAGTGGAATACCTACATAAAGCAGGTATGAGCGGTATTTACCATAACGAGGATTACTCTTGTCTATTAATGTACCCACGATTGGGTCCCAGATAACATTTGCCACATTACCAACCAAAAACATCACAGCCACAGCCGAAGGAGTAAGGCCGTAGATGTCGGTATAGAAGAAAAGCAGGTAAGTACAAATAACCTGGAAAATAAGGTTTTGAGCCAAGTCGCCCGAGCCAAAGCCGATGCGCTGCGTCCAACTGAGTTTGTAGAATCCTTTCGATTCGTTCAATGTTTGAGTGTTGTCCATTTTGATATGTTTTTAGATGATTTTTTTATCGCAATAGGAGAAAATTGCATTCCACAACTATTCACTTTGCAAAATAAGTAAAAAAAAATCTAATGTTAAATGCATTTTGTATTTTATATTTTTGCTTTTGAAACATTTTGCGTAAAAAACAAGCAAGGTTACAAAATCAAAAAAAAATGTTACAAAAGAAAAAGTGCGTAAAATAAGGAGATGCTTGATTCTTACTGCACAATTATCCTCTCTACGCAAAGGAGTTGCCCATGATTTGTGCAATTACATCGTTTTAGGGGAATGTCTGCAGCGTATGTGTGGTAATTCTGAACAGATTCTTTGATTCAACTAGTTGCCCGAAGGTTCGTCATCGACTTGGCGAGCCTTCGGCGTTGCGATGGCGAAGGTTCGCCATAACAACGTTGAGGGCTCGGCATTTCAGTAAAATCGAAGAAATGGTTCAGTGAAATCAAAGGATTAGTTCTGTGGAATCAAAGGACTGATTCCGTATAAACAGAGGAAAGCGCCAGTATATTCTAAGAAGAATAATTGCAAATGGAAATTTCATCCCACTACCCAGGGCTAACTTAAATGCTAAAGTTTTTTATCTACAAATAGGGAAACAGAAAAAATGAGTTCGAAAGAGATAGCAACTGCATAAATTCTTACTGCTCATGAAAGCAGACTGAAGGTTTTTTACTATTTTTGCAATCAACAACGATTATCATCATCTTAAAACATATCACACCATGAAAATGTTTTCATTCAAAGCAATGAGTATGGCATCGCTCGTGCTGCTTTTCTTTTTTTCTCAACTCACTGCTCTTGCAGACAATCCACCCATCACGCCTTATTGGGCGTTCGGACACATCGTATGGGAGGATAGCATCAACACCTCCGCTGGTGCTCGCCAGTTGGTGAATGGCTATTTGGAACATGGCATTCCTGTGGACGGCATTATCATCGACAGCCCGTGGAGCACATCCTACAACGACTTCAACTGGGACCTTCAGCGCTATCCCGACCACAAGAAGATGGTGAAGGAGTTCAGGCAAAAGGGTGTGAGAGTCATCCTTTGGGCAACGGCTTGCATCGACAGCACATCGAAGGACGTGCCCGTCGGCTTCAACAAACTTTTCAACAAAGCGAGGAAAAAGGGTTACACGGTGAATGGTGGAAAGACCAGCGAATGGTGGAAAGGCGTGGGACAGCACGTGGACTTCACCAACCCCAAGGCTAAGAAATGGTGGACAAAACAGATGAACAAAGTATTTGTGAAGGGTGTATATGGCTGGAAAGCTGATGAGGGCGTGCGCTACTTTGGCGACGTCGTTCAGACATCCATCGGAGGTGTGAGCAACGAGGACTTCCGCAAATACTACTACGATGCCATGTACGACCAGGCTCAGGCTCGAAGCAAAGAAAGCATTGTATTGGCTCGTCCGTTCTCACATCAAGGCAATGGCACCCATGCATCCATCGAGAAGATGAACATGGGTTGGTGTGGCGACTTCGCAGGCGATTGGGAAGGACTCAGCCACCAAATCACCAACATCTACGAATCGGCTCAGCGTGGCTATGCTGCCACAGCCACCGAAATAGGAGGATTCTGGCAGAGCAAGGCCAATGCACAGCAGTTCATCCGCTACTCGCAGTTCGGTGCCACTACAGCCTGCATGGTGAACGGAGGCATGAACGGAGCCTTCACCAACCATCTGCCTTGGTGGCACAGTGAAGAAGCCGCCAACATCTACCGCTATTTCGTCACACTCCACAAAGAATTAGCTCCCTATATGTTCTCCACCGTGGTCGATGCCCACCTACATGGCGGTTCTTTGCTGAAGAACACCAACACGGCGCAGGAAAGTCATCAGATAGGCAACGACATCTTTGTGAAAGCCATCACAAGCGATGATTCCCGCGTCAGCTTTACCCTCCCAAGCGATGGTGAATGGGTGGATTTCTTCGACGGTAAGACCTATGCCCCAGGAGAATCGCTCACCAAGACCTACAGTCTCGCCCGCTACCCTATCTTCATTCGCAAGGGTGCCATCATTCCTGTCAGCATCTCCACCAATACCACCACATACCACGGTACTACACTGAAAGGCAGACACACTTTCATCATCTATCCTGGTGGAAACAGCCAGCGCACCTTCCACCTGCCCGTTGACAATGGCACCGACTATTGGAACTGCACAGTCCATGTGGATGAAGCAAACAGTATCATCTGGTTCAACGCCGAGCGCAAAGGGAATTTCTGCTTCATCGTCAAGCTCCCTTGGGGTGAGAAACGCGTATTCACAAACAGTAAATCTGCTCAGTTTAGTTTCGCCCAGCATCATTAACATTTCTTGCCCAATACATGAAAATCAGTTTTGTCCTATCATCGTCTTCTTTTCTGCAAGCAAATCAAATGCGTTTTTCCTACTTTTGCAACCAGATTACTAACACCATCATTTTGACATGAAACGAAACATCTTTTTCCTCTCCCTCTGCTTGCTCACAGCTCATCTCATGCAAGCACAACAGTACCAAATTCCTGTTAGCGAAGCACAAGAGCCTATGCAGACAGGACAGTTCGAACCCAACTGGGAATCCCTTCGCCAATATGAAGTGCCTGAGTGGTTCCGTGATGCAAAATTCGGCATTTGGGCGCACTGGGGACCGCAGTGCGTAGAAGGTTCAGGCGACTGGATGGCTCGCGAATTATATATGGAGGGCACCTACAAGTCCAACTACCATCGTGAGCACTATGGTCATCCATCCGAAGTGGGATTCAAGGACATCCTCCCTCTCTTCAAGGCTGAGCATTGGAATCCCGAGAAGCTCGTGCAGTTCTATAAGGAAGTCGGAGCTCAGTATTTCTTCGCGCTCGGCAATCACCACGACAACTTCGACCTTTGGGATAGCCAGTACCAGGAGTGGAACTCCAAGAACATCGGTCCTCACCGCGACATCCTCGCCGAATGGGCTGCTGCTGCCAAGAAAGCAGGTCTCCCTCTCGGCATCTCCTTCCATGCCGACCATGCCTGGACATGGTACGAGCCTTCACGTCGCTTCGACCTCAAGGGCGAGAAGCGAGGTGTGAAATACGATGGTTGGCTTACGAAGGAAGATGGCTATAAGCCCAATGCCGATGGTTCTGAGAAATGGTGGAAAGTTCTATTCATCGCCAGTGGGGATGGGGCGGCGGAGCCTGCCTGCCAACGCAGGAGTACATCACAAAGTTCTACAATCGCACGCTCGATGCCATCAACCGCTACAACCCCGACCTCATCTATTTCGATGTCACCGTACTGCCATTCTACCCCATCAGCGATGCTGGCTTGAAAATCACCGCACATCAGTACAACCACAGCATAGCCACCCACAAGGGTAAGAACCAGGCTATCGTGTTCGGTAAGATTCTCGAAGACTCACAGAAAGATGCACTCGTTTGGGACGTAGAGCGCGGTGCGCCAAACAAAATCATGGAACGCCCTTGGCAATGCTGCAATTGCATTGGCGACTGGCACTACAACAATGACACCTATGAGCGCAACGGCTATAAGTCGGCAGCCACAGTTGTCAAACTCTTGGTCGATATTGTAAGCAAGAACGGAAACATGCTCCTTTCCATCCCGCTTCGTGCCGACGGCACTTTCGACGAGAAGGAAGAAGCCATCCTCAAGGAGTTTGGTGCATGGATGAAAGTAAACAAGGAAAGCATTGTCGGCACCCGTCCATGGAAGAAATTCGGTGAAGGTCCTATTGCCGACAGCGACATAGCCATCAACGCACAGGGCTTCAACGATGGTCAGTACACCAAGGCTGGCTCATCCGAGATCCGATTCACGCAGAAAGGCAACGTCCTCTATGCCACAGCCCTCGCATGGCCCGACAACATGCAACTCTCCATCAAGAGTCTCGCCACCGAGCGTATATCTTCCGTCGAGCTCCTCGGCTACGGCAAAATCCCATTTACCCAGTCGTCTGATGCCTTCGC
This sequence comes from uncultured Bacteroidales bacterium, assembly GCA_902798705.1. Taxonomy (GTDB): domain Bacteria; phylum Bacteroidota; class Bacteroidia; order Bacteroidales; family Bacteroidaceae; genus UBA3839. The sequence continues at coordinate 8,272 of CADBXS010000075.1, read as the reverse complement.
TGTTACTCTCCCTAAGAAAGTCAACACCATCGCGCCTGTTCTGAAAAACAACCGCCATGCTTTATCGTTGAAAGCATGGCGGTTGTTTTCTTATCTCACCACCGTAAAGTTCTCATTGATGCTGAAACTCTTCTCATAGTTGAGCGTCTTCACCGTGTAGTTGCCTCCAACTCGGAACTTATCACAAGTTACGATGCTCGAACTCCGTTGCAGTGAAAACGGTACCGTGACCGTCTCGATAAGCTTACCCTTGTCGTCGTAGATGCGGATAGGCTCGTCTTTCGTGATGTTGATGCCCACGAGGAGCACTGTGGCTTGCTTGGCTGTTTCGTTGGTTGGAACCGATGGCATGTCGCCCATTCCTGCACCTACCGAGAAAACCGTGCCACCCGACACTTCAAGCGGAGAGAAGTCGCAGTCGAGTCCCTCTTCTGGTGGACCCGTTTGGCTCCAAGCATACACCTTACCGCCAGAAATGATGATGGCAGGATCGTTGTTTTGATTTTCACCTCCACCACCGAAGAATCCGCCGAAACCACCCGCAAAGAAATCTACGAGGTTTGCATCCACGGCATCGTTCGTCGTACTGATAGCCACCACGTCTGCTCCGTTGAACTCAATGCGTGCATTGGCATTGATGGCATCATCCACTGCCGACACATGCACCGTACCGCCGTTCAGTACCACACCTTCCTTACCTTCGATGCCTTCAGCACCAGCCGATGCAGTCGTTACCGTCACATTTCCACTGTTAACGATGACCTTCTTCTGCGACTTAATACCCTTTGCCGTACCTATATATTTGTGTTTGCCGAATGGCATTCCGCCACCTTCGCCATCTCCCATCATCGGAGGAGGTCCAAAGCCGCCGAAACCTCCAAAGCCACCGCCTTCTCCCACACTGTCTCCTCTCTGAGGTGGAGGACCGAAGCCGCCGAAACCACCCATCATAGGAAAGCCTTCGCCGTTCTGCATCATCTCCTCAAACCTCTTCCGCATCTCCTCGAAGTGAGCCTTCTGCTCTTCCGTTAGATTATTGAAATCGAAAGGAGGCATTCCGCCACCACCAAACGGGTTTTCCTTCTCGCCCAGGTTGTTACCAGTGGTTTTCACCACAAGCGTCAGTTCCTCGATGGTAATATCGTCCTTCGAGCGGATGCCCTTGCAACCGTCACCCGTGGCAAGTACATTTAGCGTACCTTTTCCCGAAAATTTCAGCTTGTCCTTTGCCCAGATGACCGCCGCCTTATGGTTGACCGTATCGTTACAAGCAGCAATAATCAGCGTATTCTTCGTACCATCCACTGCCACCAGTTCCACTTTCTTCTTGTTCTTCAACCACAGCGGTGCACCCTCCTGACTGGTAAGGTTCAGGTTATCGAGTTTCATCTTCGCCTTGCCAACTGTCTGCAGAATCACTTGTCCGTCGTTGCTGTCACCCGAGAGACGCACCGTCAGTTTGTGAGCCTGATAAGTGCTGATGATGCTCACATGGGCACCCTCCACCGTCACGCTCACGCTGTCCTTCACTTCCTGCTTCACAGTAGCTTTTCCGCCACGAAACACCACATTCACGTCTGAGGCATGGCCTGCATAGCACAAGCATGCCCAAACACACGTCATGAGAAATCTTTTCACCATAATCATTCAACAATTTTTCTCGTACAACTTATAAAGTATTAAATAATCCGACGAACGTCCCTTTTACCGAATATAACTTCGCACCAAACTTTGGACTATGTATTTCATGATTTGGTTTAAAACTATTCGAACCATGAAATAGCTTTTTTCCTAAAAGAAGAACATTTTTGAGCGAAAAAGCGGAATTTTTACTGTCTTCTATATTAATAAAGGAGGAAGAAGAATACTGATGCTGAAAAGGTCGATAGCGGAAAAATTTTGTCCGAAAATCATCGAAATAAATGATAGAATTGCTATCTTTGTAGCATCCTTATACGAAACTAACCCATTAAGCATTATGATTGAACAATTTTCAACATGGTTTACAAGCCTCGATGGATTGATGCAAGTGTTTTGGGCTTGCGCTCTCGTGGCATCAGTGATTTTCATCATTCAGATGATTTTAACCGTATTAGGAATGGACTCAGCCGACGTAGATGTCGATTTCGATGTGTCCGACTTCGGCAGTGTTGACAGCGATACCATGGACCTCGGCGGCGGCTTGTCGCTCTTCTCCATTCGCAATCTCATCAACTTCCTTGTTGGCTTCGGATGGGGCGGTATTTGCTTCCGCGATTCCATCAGTAACAATTTCCTCCTCACCGTCGTTGCTGTGATTGTCGGCATTGTTTTCGTACTTCTCTTCTTCTGGGTGAAGAAACAGGCTTACAAGTTGCAGTCGAACGGAGCTTTCGATGTCAAGAAGTGCGAGGGAAAGATGGCAAATGTCTATCTACGCATCCCTGGACACGACGAAGGCAAGGGAAAAATCCAAATCAGCGTCGGTGGCTCTATCCATGAAATAGACGCTTTCACACTCGGCGACCCTATTCCATCCGGCAAGCGCGTGAAAATTCTCAAAGTGACCGACAACGGCACATTGGAAGTAGAAGCAGTGTAAAAGCCCCTCCCAGCCTCCCCGAGGGGAGGAGAAAAGCCATCCGGATGGCATTTTTAACTTTTAATTTTTAACTTTTAATTTTACAATATGGATCCCATGTATTTAATTGTAGTAGCGGTAATCGTAGGAATCTTCCTATTTGTTTCCATCATCAATCGTTACCGTCGTTGTCCTTCCGACAAGATTCTCGTTATCTACGGAACGACCAGTAACAAAACCAGTGCTCGATGCATCCACGGCGGAGGAGCCTTCGTGTGGCCAATCATTCAGGACTACGCCTATCTCTCCCTCACCCCTATCAGCATCGATGCCAACCTCACCAATGCCCTGAGTAGGCAGAACATTCGTGTCGATGTGCCAAGCCGATTCACTGTCGGCATCTCCACCGAGCCCGAATCCATGAACGCAGCAGCAGAACGTCTGCTCGGACTCACTCCAGGACAGATTCAGGAACTCGCACGAGACATCCTCTTCGGTCAGCTCCGTCTTGTTATTGCCACCATGAGCATCGAGGAACTGAACAACGACCGTGATAAGTTCTTGGAAAGCATCAGTGCCAACGTCGAAGTGGAACTGAAGAAAATCGGTCTTCGACTCATCAACGTGAACGTTACCGACATCAAGGACGAGAGCGGATATATCGAGGCTCTCGGACGTGAAGCAGCTGCCAAGGCCATCAACGAGGCAAAGGTTCGCGTAGCAGAACAAGAGAAAGTCGGAGAAATCGGTAAGGCAGACGCCGTTCGTGAAACCCGTATCCGCGTGGCTGGTGCCAATGCAGAGGCTGTGAAGGGTGAGAACGAAGCAAAGGTAGAAGTTGCCATGTCTGATTCCGACCGTCGTGAGAAAGAGGCAGAGGCACAGCGCAAGGCAACCGCTGCAGAGCGCGTACAACAGGCTCGAGCACAACAGGAAGCATACGCTGCAGAACGTGAGGCAGAAATGGCTCGTGCCGAGCGTGAACGCTCCACTCAGAACGCTAACATCATCGTGCCACAGGAAATCGAGAAGCAGCGCCGAATCATCGAGGCAGAAGCAGAAGCCGAGAAGATGCGTGTCAACGCCAAGGGTGAAGCCGACGCCATCTTCGCCAAGATGGAAGCCGAGGCAAAGGGTTACTACGAAGTCCTCACCAAGCAGGCTGCTGGTTACGACAAGATGGTACAGGCAGCAGGCGGCGATGCCAACAAGGCATACATGCTCTTGCTCCTGGAGAAGTTGCCAGAGCTCGTCAAGACTCAGGTAGAGGCAGTGAAGGGCATCAACATCGACCACGTCACCGTTTGGGATGGAGGCAACAACGCCGACGGCAAAGGCTCCACAGCCAATTTCGTCTCAGGTCTGATGAAGTCCGTTCCTCCGCTCAACGAACTCTTCAACATGGCAGGTCTCAGCCTTCCTGAATACCTCGCTAAGCAGAAACCAGAAACTCCTGCTGTTGAGGAAGTAGAGACGGAAGAATAAGCCCGCACCACTCCCAACAGGGTACAAACAAAACTCGCAAGAAGTTGAACATCAACCTCTTGCGAGTTTTTATTTTGAGTAATAACTCATATTTTTTTCAACCACGAATTTCACGAATTAAACGAACCTTCAGCGTAGCCAATTTCTCTTTAGATTATTTCATCAAATATCACGAACAAAAATGCTGGCATTTTAAATATTAGAGTAATTCGAAAAAATTATATCTAATATTCGTTTAATTCGTGAAATTCGTGGTTGATTATCCCTTACCTATTTCCCTGTTTTCATAATGTACTCATAGATGTTTCCGTTGGCAATCATCCTGCTAAGGAAATCCTTCAGAGAGTCAGCGGTGATGGCATCGTAGAGGGCAAGGTCATTGGTGTCAATCACAATGCCATCGTGGACGAAGTATTCACAGATGTCGTCAGCGCTATTCTTGTTGAGCGAAGGTGCTTTGCGGTTCTTCCGTTTCAAGCTTTTGAAGTTCTCCAGCAAGTGTTCGTCGATTCCTTTGTCTGTCATTTCCTTGAGCAATGTCTTGATGTCATTACGGATGACAGCCTCCTTCTCAGGATTACATACAAACGAAATGGTGAAGAGCATCTGAGGGAATGGATGCTGGGTGAATTTGGGTTGCACGCCAATGCTGTAGATGTCGCTGTGCTGAAGACGGATGCGGTTGATCAAAGCCTCGTTCAGCACACTGCGCAGAGCGTCCATGTGTGCCTGATGGGAAGCATCGTAGGTCAAAGCTTTCTCCCATGCCAGCAAGAGGGTGCAGTCTGCCTTCGGCGTGTCACCCTCTATATTCTGCACGGCGATAGTGTCGTTCGTTCGATAGTGCTCTTCCATGCGGTCCACACGTTCTACGGCTTCTTTCTTGGCAGGGAGGCTGCCCAGATACTTCTCTATCAGCGGAAGGACCGTAGCAGGTTTCTGGTTTGTTTGTACAACCGCCACCATGCCGTTGTAGTTGGAGTGCAGGCGAGCCAGAATCTCCTTCATCTTACCGATGCTCATGGCTGCGACTTCCTCTTTTGTCGGCATCCTCAGGCGTTCATTAGAGGCGTATGGGAAGGACATGATGTCGATGAGGGCTTTCATCAGTGGTGTCATCTGTATCTCTACCGCCATGTGAGTCTGTGCATCCAGTTTATGATATTCTGTAGTGTCGATGTCGGTGGAGGTGAGTCGGACGTGCAACGACTTGAACATGTTTTCCAGCTGGGCACTATCGGCATACGCACCATACAGCACTTCCGCTGGATTCACCTTTATTATAGGCACAGCTTGCTCGTATTCGTTATAGTTGCGGATGGCTTTCTTCAGGTGCTCACTGTAAATAAACTCATCATTCTCAAGCAAGGTCTCGCCTCCCTTGACGAAGAGTCGTGCCTCGGTCACCATCATGTTGTTGTCGGGCTTGGTGTTCATGACCACCTTCACTCCGTTGGACAAGGTGTATTCGGTGAAAGACTTGTCGTATGCAAGCACGTTTTTCTTGACCACCTTGCCTGGCTTCGGACTGATGTCGAACTGTTTCTTCTCCTTCTTCTCATCGACAGGGACAGCATTGTCATCGGCAAACTCGATGGCTTCCACCTCATTCCACAGTGCCAGCACCTCCTCCTTGGTTGGCAATGCCGTATCGGTGTTCTCAGGGAAAGACAGGGTTAGTGCGCAACGTGTCTTGTCGAACATCTCCCTTGCCGCTGCTTGCACCATGCTTCGGGAGATATGACGGCGGTTGTAGGAGTCGAGAATGATGCGCACCTTAGGCGATAGGGCGATGGTTCCCTTCAGGTAATGCTCTATGCAATTATCTGCAGCACCCTTGGCATCGACAGCATCTGAACTTATACTGTAAAGGGAATAATCATTCCATTCTATGGCGGTGGTGTCCTCGACGGCACGGAAGTCGGAGCTGTCCTTGTATGAGATGTAGTTTGAGAGTTCTTCGTCAGAGACGCCAATCCGCTTTATCTTCTCCACTTCTGTCAACGCTTGCTTAAGAATCTCGCGCCAATCCGCTGCGGATGTGAGGAGCATTGCAGCCGTCTGGTTTGCCTTGATGCTGTAGTTGTCTATGGGTTTGACCTGAGTGACATTAGCCATGACAAGCTGTGGATTCTCGCTCTTCAGCTTGTCCATGCGCGACCTCAGTATCTGTATCACGATATTGTTGATTTCGTTTTGCTTGAAGAACGCCACCTTCTGCATCTCGCTCTGTGGCATGGAAGGGTAGAGTGACACTAATTGGAGAATCGCCATCGGAATCTGTTTGCTCTGTGATACTGCAATGAAGGGTCGCTCTGTTGCAGTAGGCAGATGGAACTCCGGCACCGTGGTGCTTCCTTTCTTCAGGTCGCCGAAGAGCTTTTCTATCTTCTTGACCATCAGGTCGGGATTGAAGTCGCCACAGGCAATGACGCACTGGTTCTGCGGCTGATACCATCGTTTGTAGAAAGCTCGCATCTGCTCGGCAGTACATGTGTTGATGATGTCCATGCTACCGATGGGATTGCGCTCCGCATACTGTGTGCCGGCATTGAGCTCCTTGAACAACTTCATTCCTTCATCGCCTATAGAACGTGTACGCCATTCCTCCACTATCACGTTGCGCTCTGCATTGAGCGCAGCAGCGTCGATGATGGCGTCCGCACTCCAGTCGCGCAGAATCATCAAGCAGCTGTCTATGCGGCTTTCCCCCGTCAGTGGTACGGCAGAAAGGATATACTGAGTATTCTCGAACGATGTGCGCGCATTGACATCGGGACCGAATGCCACGCCGATGCTGCGCAGGAAGTCGATGATGGTTTTGCCGGGATAATGCTTCGTGCCCTTGAACATCATGTGCTCAAGGAAATGTGCCATGCCCAGTTCTGTGTCTTTCTCCACCAGAGAGCCCGTCCGCTGAATGAGTCGGAACTCACCGATATGCCTCTTGGACGTAGCCTTACGTACATAATACGTCATGCCATTAGGCAGAACGCCCTGGCGAAGAGCTGTGTCAACAGGCACTACCTGCTCTGATGTCTGCCCATGAGTGGTAAATACAGCTGCAATAATGGCTAATATTGCAAGAATTAGTCTTTTCATTGAGTTAGTTTTTATCATTACTAAGTCGCAAAGGTACAACATTTTTCGTATATAGGATATGGTATTATCGTTTTTTCAATGAAAAGCCCTCAAGAGAAAGCACCAAATGTTATATACCAATATGCTGAGACTCTATTTTGTCGTAACTGAATCATACATTTGATTCTACTAAAATGCCGAGCCCTCGACGTTGACACGGCGAGCCTTCGTTATCGCAACAGCGAACCTTCGCCAATTCGATGCCGAACCTTCGGGCAACTAGTTGATCCTAACCTTAACCTCAACCCTAACCTTAACTTTCTATCCGGATGGTAGTTATCGTTATGGTTATCGTTATGGTTGATAAATAGAATCGCTTCAGCAAGTTCCCAAAAGCACTGCATCAAAAGCATTTATTTGTCCCATTATCGCCATTGGGACAGTATTCAAACGCCATTGGGACAGTACTCACACAACTATGGGACAGTACTTTCACACAAAGCCAAAGACACAAAAGCGGCGGCATAGTGTTGTCGCAGCAATAGAAAAATCTATTTGACACACATTTTTTTCAGAAATCGGAAAGTTTTTCAAGAAAAAGATGTATCTTTGCCCCCAATATATATTTATTGAGCAAGTGCTATCAAGGCGAATACTATCTGATTGCCAATCATTCACGACAGGAACATAATTGAAACCATCATTTTTTTATTATTTTTATTTTATCAACATGAGAAAGAATCATTTTTGGATGTTTGCCGCCATCCTTCTATGCGGTTTAGCAACAGTATTCACATCGTGCAGCAAAGACGACGATGGCGACACCAAGCCTAAGGAGGAGGAGCAGCCAGGCGGAAAGGAAGACACAAAAGCAGCATCGGCTGACGTGACGCTGACACTCATCGTCCAGCGCTCAACATTGAACGCATTTGAGTTCGACTTCAAGTATGTGGATACCAATGGCTCTGCCAAGACCTTAAAAGTTGACGAAAAGACCGAGGGAGTGGCATTAGACGACTTTGAGAAGTCTGTGTACAATACTTTTGCCAATCCGTTTTTCCCTACTTACGGCGAAGCCCTCGTCAAAGACATGCAGAATCCACTCGTCCTGCGCTTCACGATGAAGGACCAGCCAACGGGCAAGAA
>CADBXS010000074.1:1102-11726 GCA_902798705.1 uncultured Bacteroidales bacterium | reverse complement strand
ATCGCCCGAACCAAACTTTAATTAATCACATTTTCAAGGAACTCTTTGGCTGTGCGGCTTAGCCGTTTGGCCTTATGGCGAAATTTTAACGGACTATTGATATAAAGAAATAGATAATAATGAGTACATCAGCTTTGACAGGACTATTGGAATATCTTTACGGTACCCTCTCTCCCAGCAACATGTGTTGGGTAGGGTAGCACTTGATTGAGTATGCCAATAGGGGGGAAGAACGATTACGCCCCTATACCATGAAGGAAATTGACAATATGCTCGATGAAACTGAAAAAGCCTTTGAAGCCGGTGATTACTTGACAAACGACGAAGTGTTCGATCATATATAACGGAATACAAAGGCAACATACTGAATAAAGACAATCCTTTCTTAGCCCATAACAAGACTTAACCGCCGTGACATTTTTCAATGTACTCGGTGGTTTCTTTTATAGTATGTAGAATAAAACGTATTTCTAAACCTTTTCACTTCATATTCTCCTTGTTTTAATTATTTTGTAGCACTTTTTCTAAAAAATCAAGCTTTTTTTTTCCCCATTCTATCTTTTCCTTTATCTTTGCATTGTGTTCTATTCGGGGAACATGACATGTTTTTATTTTAAGAGTATTATTTTTATTAGTACTAACTTTTAATACTTCATCTTATGAAACAAAAACACTTGACATTTTTTATTTGTTTGATTTCATTTCCTCTGTGTGTTAAAGGCCAATGGAAATTAGGTGTGACAGGTGGAGCAGATTACAACATTTATTCTATTAACAATCATTACATGATTGATTGGCACTACAAAGGTGCATGGGGAGGCCTTGCAGGAATAATGGCTCAATACGATTTAAATTCATGGTTTGGCATCCGTGGAGATTTAAATTGGGCAATGAAAAGTCACAAGCAATATCGAACAGGATTACTGAGCAATACAAACTTTCGTTTAGAAAATCATTACATTCAGTTTCCAATAATGGCTTCTTTCAATTTTGGTGGCGAAAGGATAAGGGGCATTCTCAATATTGGAGGCTATGGTGCATATTGGCTCTCTAGTTATTTTAATGGAAAAATGGCAATTAATATCGATTATACTGCTATTGTTTCTGGAGGCTTTCAAAACTATACTTCTTTGGAGTTTGTTGACAAACGTGACAATAGATTCGACTGTGGTTTTGTTTTGGGTATTGGTGTTGATTGGAACTTCTCCAGACACTGGGGAGCTCAAGTAGAAGCCCGTTGCTATTATAGCACTTTAAGTACTCAAAAAGACTATATGCTGATAAAAGATCCTAAATACAATACAACATTAGCATTACAATTTGCTACATATTATCTATTCTAATTTAATACAGTTACTTGGTTATGAAACAGATTTGGCTATATTTATCAGTTTGTTCTCTTTTCAGTGTTTTGTGTTCCCTTTCATCCTGTCGTGAAGAAAGTGATGATGTACCATCGTTTGGTCAAGTTGACTATCTGAATTTTTATGAGGCAAATTCCAATTTTAAGGGACAATTTGAAGCAATTTGGACAGCATTAAATTGTAATTATGCTTTATGGGACTATGAAGAGAAGCATGGGCTTGATTGGGATAAAACTTATAGTGATTTTTTGCCAAAGTTTATTGAACTGGACAAAAGGCAAAACAATCGTGAAACCATAAAAGACGATGAAATCTTATCACTTTATAAAGAGGTTATAAGTCCCTTACATGACGGACATCTAAGCCTTTACGTAAAAAACCCACAAGATAAAAAATCTTTATTGATATTAAAAGAAAGTATTAGTCCTGCAGACATTCGTAATTCAAAAAGAGAGGACTATGCTGATAAAGCACCGTCAGAAAAAGATTACTATTACAATGAGAGTATAGACAAAAATCGAATTATTGAAGCTGATAAATCTACTAACGGCAAGTACGAATATTGTCTTTTTGAAGATGATGTTGTATATCTTCGCTTGGCTGATTTTCGTCTTTCAGATTCCCTTGATTTGTTTTTTTCAGCTAAAGATAAACCGAGAAATTCCGTTCAAAGAATTTGGATGAAATGGTTTAATAAAATTTGTGATTTGCATGAAGCCCAAAAACTAAAAGGGATAATAATAGACATTAGAGATAACGGTGGTGGTTATGCAGCAGATTTAGACTATGCTATAGGTGCACTACAACCTTCAGATACAACTCACTATTCCTGGTTGGGTTACAACAGAATAAAAACAGGCATTGGTAGATTAGACTATTCCGTACTCATTCCATCAATTTTACCAAGGATGAACCATAATCACATTGCTATAACAGATGAACCCATTGCAATTTTAGTTAATTGCAATTCAGCAAGTACTGCCGAACTTTGTTGTCTTAGTGCAAAAAAAATGAAGAATGCACATATCATTGGCATGCAGACATGGGGTGCGTTATCTTCTCTATTTAGTATGTCGGCACAAGATATGTATTCTATTACATATTCAGGGCATGTTGGAAGTGTCGATATTTTTAATTCGGAAAATTCCTTTTTTATCTATATTCCGCATGAAGCTTTCTTTTCAGATGATTTTGAAATACTTGAAAGTATTGGAATAAAGCCTGATATAGAAGTGAGACTTGATAATAATTTGTATCAAACAACAGGAAGAGATACACAATTAGAAAGAGCATTAGAGTATATACATACAGGTAAATAGTAAAATAACAACCAAATAAATAATACATTATGAATAAAAATTGCTTCTTTAAGTTATTTGTTGTAATTACAACGTGTTTAATCGTGAGTGTTTCATGCAGTAAAGAACAACACACACACATCGACATCGGTGGTGGAGATTTCTACGCAATTAATTTATCATCTAAAGATACTATTATAGTAAAAGGGGGAATACAAGGAGGTTCATCTCTTATACTATATGCAGGAATAGATGATGATATCAAATTGAGTTTCACTCCAAAAGTAGAATACAAAGATAAAGCTTTTGCTGTTACGTATTCGTTTTCTAATAGTACGAAACGAGAAGGACAGGGAAAAGACTATAGCATCATATTCAAAGTAAACGAGTTTGATGTTGAAAGCAATTCTTTAGTAATATCAATGTCTGCTCTTCACGAGAGTAAAGACTGGTCAATTAATGCGACAGGCAATATCGACGTAAGAATCCGTAAATGATTCTTGGCACAATATAATACGAAAAGTGATGAATTCAATGGTACGTTAAGAGGAACTTCTCTACAATGAACTGAAGAACAGAGATGTTTTTTGGTATCTCTGATAAGAGACTTTCAAGTAAGTTACACCATAATAACGAAGTCCCAGTTCTTCTTGCAGGAGCGGGGACTTTTAGAGCATTGTTTTGAGAGTTATTGCATTTACTGCCTACCGAAAGAATTTATACCATATACATGATTCTTACTTGTTCTTACCGTAAATCAAAAAGCGAAGGATTCGTTCATGCTGAATCCTTCGCTTTTTTAATTGTATCTGTCTCTGAAAATTACTTTCCTTCGATGATGACGCAACGGTTCTTGTCGTTCTCTGCGAATGGCTGAACGGTGTCGCCATAAGAAGAAACGGAGATGCGGCTCTTTTCAACACCGAGTTTCTCAAGGCCTGCAGCTACCTTGTCAGCGCGCTGCTTAGCATAACCTACGTTAATCTTAGGATTACCAGTGCCCTTGTCGGCATAGCCTTGAACGGTGAGTGTCTTGTTAGGATATTTCTTTGCCCATGCTGCGCACTTCTCGAGGATTGGCTTAGGGTCAACATTGGATTCGCGGATGAGGTAGAAGATAGTTTCCTTGAGAGGCTCTTCCTTCACAACCACTGGCTCTGGCTTTGGTTCTGGCTTTGGCTCAGGAATAACCACTGGTTCTGGCTTTGGCTCTTCGCGGATAACAACTGGTTCTGGAGCTGGCTGGTGGTTGCACTTCTTGAAGCCGAACTTATAAGTGAGTGAGAGCTGTGCAGTGACCATCCAGTCGTCAGCATCGTTGTACTTGCTGTTGAAGCGGTCGTCGAGGTTGTTGGCATCGACTTCAACACCGATGGAGAAATGCTTTGCTACGTTGTAGTCAATCATCAAGCCTGCGCGGAGGTTGTGGCTGAGAAGGCTCTCGCGAGTCAGGCCCTTGCCCCAAGCGTTAGATGTGCTTTCTGCAGGGAGGTTCTTGATGGCCACAAGGTCATTGTTGTCCCATGCATAGTTCAAGCCAAGACCACCTACGAGGATGAAGTTGAGGCGGTGGAAGTTGTTCTTAGCAAAGAGGTTGTTGAGGTTAACGAGGAGGTCGAGGTTGGTGTTCACATACTTAAACTTGTAAGTGTTCTCGATGGACTTGAATCCACCTTTCGACTCCCATGCGTTGACGTGCAGACGAGCACCCACTGCTGGTGCAAACCAACGTCCAAAGCCTACGCTTGCTGTAGGGGAGATAAGGTCGGTGAACTTGCGGTTAGTGAATGTGGTTCCTACACCACCTTGAACCTGAATAAACCAATGAGGATATGGCTTGTAGCCAAGTTCCTGTGCTTCTGCACAGCCTGGGCAGGTCTGGGCATTAGCCGTGAGTCCTGCAAAGAGTGCTGCTGCAGCAATTAAAGTCTTGAAAATACGCATAATGATGATGATTATAAGATTGTTTTGTATTTCTCGTATGGATAGTAATGTCTGTTGTTCACTACTCTGAGGAAGAGCATGCAATTCCCCAACTGCATAGATTAAGTGACAAATTAGGTGTCAAAATTAGGAATTTTTAATGATTTGTGCAAAAATAAATTGAAAAAAATGTCATGGTCTTAAAAAAGAGGTGTAAAAAGCGCAGTTTTTCGGTTGAAATCGAAGTTTTTTGCGTATCTTTGCAAACAAAGTAGCGAAAACAGAGGGAAAGCATGGGAAGATTATTCGTGCGATGCGCTCTGTTCTCGCGGATGTTTCGTTAATGAAACTGATAAGCTTAATCATCAATTTGATATTTCCATCATGTCAGAAATCATCATTAAGAAAGTAAATTCAAAGAAAGACCTCAAGCGCTTCATCGAGTTCAACTACGAACTTTATAAGGGTAACCCGTATGCAGTGCCCGATTTATATCTCGACTTGGCAAACACGTTGTCAAGCAAGAACGCAGCCACCGAATTTTGTGATTTCCAACCTTTCTTAGCCTTGCGCGATGGCAAGGTTGTGGGACGCATTGTGGGCATCATCAATCGCAAGGCGAACAAGACGTGGAACCTGTCGTCTGTGCGCTTTGGTTGGGTGGATTTCATCGATGACCGAGCAGTGAGCAAGGCATTGATTGAGGCTGTTGAGAACTGGGGACGGGAGCATGGCATGACCGTGCTGCAAGGACCATTAGGCTTCACCGACATGGACCCAGAGGGTTTGCTTACGGAAGGCTTCGACGAGTTGGGAACAATGGCTACGGCCTATCATTATCCTTACTATAAAGAGCACTTGGAGGCTTTAGGATTGGAAAAGGATGCCGACTGGATTGAGATGAAGATGAATGTGCCGAAGGAAGTGCCAGAGCGCTTGGTGAAGGTGGCAGAGATGGTGATGCAGCGCTATGGCGTGAGCATCCGTAAATTCAAAACTGCCGGCCAGCTTCGCGATGCCTTCGGACAGGAGATTTTCAGTGTCATCAACGAGGCTTTCAAACCACTCTTCGGCTATTCAGAACTGTCGAAGAAGCAGATTGACCAATACGTGAGTCTTTACCTGAATTTCATCGACCCTAAGTTGGTTTCCACAGTTGTTGACAAGGATGGCAAACTGATTGGTGTGGGCATTACGATGCCAAGCATTGTGGAAGCCCTGCAAAAGTCAAAGGGAAAACTCTTCCCGCTGGGATGGTACCATTTGCTGAAGGCTTTGAAGTGGAAACATTCTGACCACATCGAGATGATGCTCATTGCCGTTCTCCCCGAATGGCAGCGAAAGGGTGTGAATGCCATCTTCTTCTACGACTTGTTGCCTTACTACATCAATGGCGGCTACAAGTGGGTGGAGACTAATGTAGAGCTGGAGCACAACGACAAGGTGCAGAGTCAGTGGCAATTCTTCGACCCAAGAATCCACAAGCGCCGCCGTTGCTACAAGAAAGCGCTCAACTAACGAAAAACGATAACTAAAACGATAACTAAATACTGTGTCAGAAGAATTAGAGCTTAATACCTCAGAGCCACTTGTGGAATATACAGATGAGAATATCCGACACCTCTCGGATATGGATCATGTGCGCACTCGTCCAGGTATGTATATCGGACGATTGGGGGATGGTTCCCATGCAGAAGACGGAATCTATGTGTTGCTGAAGGAAATCGTGGACAACTCCATCGACGAGTTCAAGATGAATGCTGGCAAGCGCATCGAAATCGACATCGAGGACGACTTGCGCGTGACGGTGCGCGACTATGGCCGTGGCATTCCGCAGGGCAAGATGATTGAGGCCGTGTCGATGCTCAACACGGGTGGCAAGTACGATTCAAAGGCTTTCAAGAAGAGTGTCGGACTGAACGGTGTGGGTACGAAAGCCGTGAACGCGCTGAGTAGCCATTTCGAAGTACGCAGCTACCGCGACGGACAAGTTCGCATCGCCAAGTTCGAGAAAGGACTGCTGGTGAGCGATGAAACGAAGCCAAGCGAGGAAGAGTCAGGAACATTCATCTTCTTTGAGCCCGACAACACGCTGTTTCTCAACTATAAATTCCAGCCCGAGTTTGTGGAAACGATGCTTCGCAACTATACCTACCTCAACACGGGGTTGGAAATCTACTACAACAGCCGACGCATCATCAGCCGCAACGGTCTCAAGGACCTCCTGACCGACACAATGGATACGGAGGCGCTCTACCCTATTATCCACTTGAAGGGCGACGACATCGAAATCGCTTTCACGCACACCAACCAACAGTATGGCGAGGAATACCATTCCTTCGTGAATGGACAGCACACCATCCAAGGCGGTACGCACCAAAGCGCATTCAAGGAGCACATTGCCCGCACCATCAAGGAGTTCTTTCAGAAGAACTACGAATACTCCGACATCCGCAGCGGTATCATCGCAGCCATCGCCATCAATGTGGAAGAGCCACAGTTCGAAAGTCAGACGAAAATCAAGCTCGGTTCACTGACGATGGAACCAAACGGCGGTATTTCCGTGAATAAGTTTGTGGGTGATTTCATCAAGAACGAGGTGGATAACTATCTGCATCGCAATCCCGATGTGGCTGAAATCATCGAACAAAAGATCAAGGACAACGAGCGCGACCGCAAGGCGATTGCGGGTGTGACAAAGCTGGCCCGTGAGCGTGCCAAGAAAGCAAATCTCCACAACCGCAAGTTGCGCGACTGCCGCATCCACCTCAACGACGCACGAGGCGACCGCAAGGAGGATAGTTGCATTTTCATCACTGAGGGCGACTCCGCCAGCGGAAGTATTACAAAGAGCCGCGACGTGAACACACAAGCCGTGTTCTCGCTGAGAGGTAAACCGCTCAACACCTTTGGGCTGACGAAGAAGGTGGTGTATGAGAACGAGGAGTTCAACCTGCTCCAGTCGGCTCTCAACATCGAAGATGGCATCGACGGACTGCGATACAACAAAGTGATTGTTGCCACCGATGCCGATGTGGATGGCATGCACATCCGTCTGCTGATGATTACCTTCTTCTTGCAGTTTTTCCCCGAACTCATCCGAAAGGGCCATGTGTATATCCTGCAAACTCCGCTCTTCAGAGTACGTCAGCGGAAGCGCAAAATCAAGAAGGAAGTGCTGAAGAAATGGGAAGCATCGCATCCCGACGACAAGGGCGACTGGCTCACCATGTACTGCTACTCGGAGGAGGACCGCCAAAACGCCATTTCCGACCTTTCACCCGAACCCGAAATCACTCGATTCAAAGGATTGGGTGAAATTTCTCCCGATGAATTCAGGGATTTTATCGGTCCCGACATCCGTCTTGAGCAGGTGACACTGCGCAAAACCGATCAGGTGAAGGAACTCTTGGAATACTATATGGGCAAGAATACGATGGACCGCCAAAACTTCATCATCGAGAATCTTGTCATCGAGGAGGACCGCCCTGAGGACGAGGAAGAAGCCGTGTGATTGAAAAACATAATTAAGAGTAGAAAAAATGAAATGTTTGTTTCCTGGCAGTTTCGACCCCTTCACGCTTGGGCATAAATCCATCGTGGACCGCGTCCTTCCGATGGCCGATGAAGTAGTCATTGCCATTGGCGTGAATGCAGGCAAAAAATCCATGTTTTCGCTCGAGGAGCGCGTGGCTCAGATACAGAAAGTGTATGCCAACGAACCTCGCGTGAAAGTGGAATCCTACGAAGGACTGACCACCGACTTTGCCAAGAACATTGGTGCCACAGTGATGGTACGCGGCGTACGCACAGCTCAGGATTTCGAGTTTGAACGAACACTTGCCGACGTAAACCGTCAACTCACAGGAATCGAAACGATTTTGTTGATTACAGAACCTCAATATTCAGCCATCAGCAGTTCCATCGTGCGCGAATTGCTTTCGTATGGCAAAGATGTAAAAGAATTTCTCCCATGAAACGAATCTTGCTGGCAGTCGTTGCCATCTTCTCGCTGCTTGCCGTGCAAGCGCAGTCCTTCACCATCAATCCCGAGATGGTTCGCAAGGTGCAGGCAGCAGAGTTCTTCATCAGTCATTTCTATGTCGACAGCCTTGCGGAAGACAAGGTTGTCGATAGTGCTATAGAAGGGATGCTCAAACAGCTCGACCCTCACTCCACCTATATCAAGGCGAAGGACGTGGAGCGCTCTGTGGAAAACCTCAATGGCAGTTTTGAGGGAATCGGTGTGCAGTTCAACATGATTGAGGACACTCTGGTGGTGATTCAGCCCGTGTCAGGAGGACCTTCCGAGCGCAAGGGCATCATCGCGGGCGACCGCATCGTGCTGGTGAACGACACAGCCATTGCGGGCGTGAAGATGAGCCGCGACGAAATCATGCGTCGTCTGCGCGGGCCGAAAGGCAGCAAGGTACGTCTTGGCATCATTCGCGAAGGAGTGAAAGGAATTAACGAGTTTGTCATTGTGCGCGACAAGATTCCTGTTCACACCCTCGATGCCTCCTACATGATCGACAGCACGACGGGCTATGTGAAACTGAGCAGCTTCGGACAAACCACTCACGACGAGTTCATGACCGCAGTTGACGTCATGAAAGGAAAAGGCATGAAACGCCTCGTGCTCGACCTTCAAGGCAATGGCGGAGGCTATTTGCAGAGTGCCGTGGAAGTGAGCAACGAGTTTTTGCCATCGGGCGAGATGATTGTCTATACCGATGGACGTGCCATCCAACGACAGGAGTATCGCGCCAACGGACATGGCTCACTGAAGGATTTGGAAGTAGTTGTGCTTGTGGACAGCTACACTGCCTCAGCCGCCGAAATTGTTTCGGGAGCCATTCAGGACAACGACCGTGGTACGATTGTAGGCCGTCGTACCTTCTCCAAGGGACTGGTGCAACGTCCTTTCGAATTGCCCGACAAGTCGGTAATTCGTCTCACAACAGCACATTATTATTCTCCTTCAGGCCGTTGCATCCAGAAGCCATACAAGATGGGCGGAAAGAAGGAATACGACGACGACATCAACCAGCGCCTGAAGAGTGGCGAACTCACAGCCAACTTCAACCGTCTGCTCCGCGGCGAGACCCTTCCTGAGTCAGAGAGCGATTCCGTCTATCTTCGCGAGGATTCACTTTTCAAGACCCTCTTTCCCGACTCTCTGAAGTACAAGACCAACCACAAACAGCGCACGGTGTATGGCGGTGGTGGTATCATGCCCGATGTTTATGTTCCGCTCGACACCCTGCAATACACTCAGCTCTATCGTCAGATGTCTGCCAAAAGCTGCATTCTCAACACCAGTCTGAAATACATGGACAAGCACCGCAAGTCGTTGAAAAAGGAATACAAGTCTTTCGAGGAGTTCCGCAGCCAGTTCGAAGTGCCACAGGACATGATAGACCATCTGCTCATGGAAACGAAGAAAGCCAAGATTGAATACAAAGAGGAAGACCTGCAAGCCACGCTTCCACAAGTGAAACTCACGCTGAAAGGCCTCTTGGCTCGCGACCTTTGGGATATGTCTGAATACTATCAGATTGTCAACCCCGAGACGGACATCTACCAAGCGGGCTTGAAAGTGCTTCGTCCGAATCCATAAACTGCTTGTAGTGTCATATAATGAAAAAACTTTCCAAACTCAGTAATCATGATTTCCTATTACTCTGAAAACGTAAAAGTTCCCAACATCCGTCGTCGCGACGTATCGGCATGGATCAAGAAAGTGGCTGCACTTCATGGCAAGAAAGTGGGCAACATTGCCTACATCTTCTGCGACGACGAGAAGATTCTGGAGGTGAACCGTCAATACCTGCAGCACGATTACTACACTGACATCATCACTTTCGACGATTCCGAAGGCGACGTCATATCGGGCGACATCTTCATCTCGCTCGACACCGTTTGCACCAATGCCGAACAGTTTGCCACGCCTTCAGAGCGATTCAAGTCGCCTTACGAGCAGGAACTCCATCGCGTCATCATCCATGGTGTGCTGCATCTCTGTGGTATCAACGACAA
>CADBXS010000074.1:0-1094 GCA_902798705.1 uncultured Bacteroidales bacterium | reverse complement strand
GCGAGCGCGAAATCATGGAGCAAAACGAAAACGAAGCCCTGGCTTTGCTCTGAGAGAGAGTCAGCCAAGCATCTGAGAGAGGGTAAAAACAACTCCATATAAACAAGAAATCAACACGACGATGCCCCTTCCGGGAGGAGGACACCGTTCCATTATTAATTTTTTAAAGGTAATAAAAAGAATGAGTTTTGAAAACAAATGGGTGAGAGCAGCCATTCCAGCCTTGCTGATACATGTCTGCATCGGAAGTGTTTACTGCTGGTCATTGCTCAAGGGCGACATTGCCACCGAAATCGGCTGTTCCGTGTCTTCCATTGAGTTTGCTTTTTCGCTTGCCATCTTTTTCCTCGGGATGTCTGCTGCTTTCGGAGGAAGATTCGTTGAGAAGAACGTCAAGTTTGCATCACTCCTGTCATGCTTCTGTTTCTGCTTCGGCCTGCTGGGTTCTATCGTGTCCATTTGGAACAAGTCTGTCCTTGGCATCATGCTGTCGTATGGTTGCTTGATGGGCATAGGTCTTGGCATTGGTTATCTGAGTCCTGTCAAGACACTGATGCTTTGGTTCTCAAGACACAAGGGACTGGCAACGGGCATTGCCATCAGCGGATTTGGCCTTTCCAAGGTAGTTTTCTCCCCATTTATTGAATGGTGCAACACCACGCATGGAGTTGTCACCACCTTAGGAGTCATGGCTGGCATCAGTGCATTTGCCATGATACTTGCAGCCACACTGATTCACAAGCCCAAGCACTGGAAAGAGCCCAACATCAAATGGAATTTGGCTGATTACTACCATGTCATCCGAAATGCCACCTATCTGAAAATCTGGTTTGTATTTTATTTGAACATCACATGTGGATTGGCATTGATTGCTTTCGAGAAAACCATCGGACAGGCCGTTGGCATTGGTGCCATTGCAGCGCTTTCCTCATTAACAGCATTCTTCAACACAGCAGGACGCTTTGGCTATTCTACACTCTCCGACCTGACGCCAGTGAAGGAAAAAATCTATAAAATCATTTTCGCATCATCGTGCATCGCCATGCTCTTTGGTAGCATCTACATGTCGATGATTGTTGTGATTGTCATGCTCT
>CADBXS010000073.1 GCA_902798705.1 uncultured Bacteroidales bacterium | reverse complement strand
TAAAGAACCGCCGTATGCGGAACCGCATGTACGGTGGTGTGAGAGGTCGGAAAACGAAAGTAGGAAGAAAACTACTTCGTTTTCCTCCTACTCGATTGAATGATGAAGGCTGGGGCAGACGAAGTGTCTGCGGGCCTATTTCTGTGTTAGTTTACTTCTTAGCAACTGGTTCAGCAACCACTTCTTCGTCAGTCTCCTTGATTTTGCGTCCCATCCAGAGGTAAGCAGTTGGAGCAGCGATGAAGAGTGAAGAAAGAGTACCACCAATAACACCGAGAATCATGGCAAATGAGAATGAACGGATGTTGTCACCACCGAAGATGAAGATGGCGAGGAGCACGATCAGTGTGGAAACAGATGTGTTGATGGTACGAGCGAGAGTCTGGTTCAACGAATCGTTGAAGAGACGTTGGATGTCGCGCTTAGGATAGAGCTTGAAGTTCTCACGGATACGGTCGAAGATGACCACCTTATCGTTGATAGAGTAACCGATGGCCGTCAGGATGGCGCCGATGAAGGTCTGGTCGATTTCGAGAGAGAAACCAATCCAACCATAGCAGATGGAGTAGATACCGAGAATGATGAGGGTATCGAATACCAATGCTGTGATAGCACCGATTGAGTAAGCCAAGTTGCGGAAACGGAACAGGATGTAGAGGAAGATGGCGATGAGGGCGAGGATGACGCTGATGATAGCACCACGCGTGATGTCGCTTGCCACTGCTGGACCTACCTTAGCAGAACTTACGATAGAGCCACCCACGCGGTTGTCGCGGTCTATGAAGTTCTCAAGACTTACCTTGCTTCCGTCGATCATGCCTTGTTCAACGAATGTCTGATAGAGGATTTCTTCGATTTCAGAGTCAACGTCAATGCCGTTTTCCTTGATGCGGTAGTTGGTGCTCACACGGATGTTTGTTCCGTCAGTACCGAGAGCGATAACGCTGGCAGAAACAGCTTCATCGGTCTTGTTGAGAGCCTGAAGCTTGCTGGTGAGAGCCTGACGTGCCTGCTCTACGCTTACTGGCTGTGCAAACTCAACCTTGAAGTTGCGACCACCTGTGAAGTCGATGGAGCGGCTGAAGCCACGAACTGCGAAGCTGATGATACCTGCAAGTACGATAGCACCGAAGATGGTGTATGACTTCTTGTAAGCACTCATGAACTTGTAGCTCGTTCCCTGCATCATGTTCTTAGAGAAGGCAGTAGTGAAGGTGAGGTCTTGCCACTTGTCGCGATTGAGGAAGTGCTCGTAAACGATTCGAGTCAACCAAACGGCTGTGAAGAACGAGCAGATAATACCAATCATGTAGGTGGTAGCGAAGCCCTTGATTGGACCTGTACCGAAGTAGTAGAGGATCACACCAGTGATGAACGAAGTGACGTTGGAGTCGAGGATGGCAGAGAATGCGTTGCTATAACCAGCAGCAACTGCGTTCTTCAATGTCTTTCCGCCCTTCAACTCTTCCTTTATACGCTCGTAGATGAGCACGTTGGCATCGACTGCAGTACCGAGGGTCAGTACCATACCGGCAATACCACTCATGGTGAGGGCAGCCTGGAGAGAGGTGAGGATACCGAATGTGAAGAAGAAGTTGAGGAGAAGAGCACCGTTTGCAACCATACCTGCCTTGAAACCGTACATCAAGCACATGTAAATCATCAGGATGATGAATGCAATGATGAAGCTGATGAAGCCGGCACGGATGGATTCTGCACCGAGGCTTGGACCTACGATGTCTTCCTGAACAATCTGTGCAGGAGCTGGCATCTTACCAGAACTGAGCACGTTGGCAAGGTCCTTGGTATCGTTGGTTGTGAAATTACCAGTAATTTGGCTGCTTCCACCGTCAATCTTATTATTTACATTAGGTGCGCTATATACGAGACCATCGAGCACGATTGCGATAGCGTGATTTACGTTTGCTTCAGTGAGGGTAGCCCACTTACGTGCACCTTCTGTGTTCATCTTCATGCTGACGCATGGGTTACCGAACTGGTCGAAGTCGTCCTTGGATTCAGTGACTACTTCACCTTCGAGTGGAGCCTTACCGTTCTTGCCACCAGTGGTGCGGATAGCATAAAGTTCATAAACCTTACCAGCCTTGTCCATTGACTTCACACCCCAAAGGAGACGTGCGTCGGCAGGAAGGATGCTCTTAGCAACTGGGGTAGCCAGCAAAGAGTTGATTTCTGCGGTATCGCGTGCAAGTGCATAACCAACAAGACAACCAGCGTTGCCGTTCATTGGCTGAAGCATAGCGAAGAGAGGATTTTCCTTCTTGGCAGCCTCGTCAGCCTTCTTCAGGTCCTTAGCCTCTGGAGTTTCGTCGGAAGAAACCTTGGAGAGAATGTCCTTGGTCTTTGATGCAGCACTGTCAACAACTTCCTTAGCAGCGTCAGCAAGAGTCTTAGTGGTGTCAGCAGCTGTGGAATCAGCTACTGCTTCTTCAACAGGAGCATTTGCACCATTGCGGAGGGCTGCATTGAGCTGGTTCAGATATGGAAGAATCACCTGGGTGTCGTAGGTCTCCCAGAATTCAAGGTTTGCACTTCCCTGGAGCAACTTACGTACACGCTCTGGCTCCTTGATACCTGGAAGTTCCACCATGATACGACCGCTCTGACCTTCAATCTTCTGAATGTTTGGCTGAACAACACCGAAGCGGTCGATACGTGTGCGGAGAACTCGGAAAGAGTTATCTACGGCTGCATCCACTTCCTCGCGAAGCACCTTTTCCACTTCGCTGTCGGTACTGTTGGTGTTCACCTTGCCCTTCAGCTGCTGAGTGGCGAAAATCGTTGCGAGATTTCCGTTCGGAGCGTTCTTTTTATAAGCCTTGACAAATAGTGTGATGAAATCTGACTGACTGTCCTGTGCTTCCTTAGCTGCTTCGTTCACAGACTTCACGAAAGCCTCATCAGTCTTGTGGTCGGCGAGAGCCTTGACTACGTCTGGCACAGATACTTCGAGAATGACGTTCATACCACCCTTCAGGTCGAGACCGAGTCCGATGGCAGTTTCGCGACACTGCTTCAAGTTGTAAGTGCCAAGGTAGAATGGAGTCGTGTTGAGCGAATCCAGATAGTCAGAAGCTTCCTGCTCACTCATTGCTGCTGCCTTTTTGTCAACTCGGTTTGTGACAAACGAGAAAGAAAGGTAGAAGAGGCAAATCAGTGTAAGCAAGACTGCAATGACCTTGATAAAACCTTTGTTTTGCATTTTGTTGATTAAGTGATTAAAATTATTGATTGTTGTTGTAATTAATCTTCAGTTTTTTTGTGTCCAGATGATTCATCCTTTATTAATACGAAGACAATCTGCGCACACGTTTAATCACACCAAAAAAGTGGCATTTTGGTGCGTAGATACTCTTTCAAGGTCGCAAAGTTAGTGATTTTTTGTGAAAATAAAGATTTTTAAGAAAAATTTCAGGGCTTTTCTGCATTATTTTGACGAAAAGCCTTCTATTTCACACCATAAGAGGGATGGTTGAATGCAATTTCTTCCTTTTTAGGGATGTGGATAGAGTTCTTTCTTTTTCGCTTTTATTTGTTGAGGTACTTCTTGCCTTGAGAGATGTGGATGCCCTTTCCCCAGATAGGCAATTGACGACCTTGGAGGTCGAAGCGGGATGCTTTGTCTTGCTGAGCGATAGATGGGCGGGAAATGATGGTTGGAATGTCTTGGCCAGCCTTGTAGAGCAGGTGGTTGTAGTTGTAATAGCCGCCGTTTTCGAAAGGCAGGATGTCGGTGAGCAGGTCGCCATTGGTGAAAATGATTTCCACTGGAGCTGGTTCACTGGTGGCAGGACCTATCCATTGCCATATCTGGCGTCCATTGGCAGTATCACCCACGTAAGTGCAGAGAGCACCTTCCTTGTTGCTATGCAGGTCGGTGGTATTGTCGTCGGCTGTGCGAACCTTGCAGTAGATGGGTTTGTCCCAGCAGAAACGAGGTAGCTCGAAGTATGCATAATAGTGATTGTCGATGGTTTCAACGCAGATAGGAGCATCGGCAGGACGGGTGTAGTCGGGTTCTGGCTGTGCTGGGAGTGCTTTTGCGTCGGCATCGGGGAAGACGGTAAGGCGCAACTCCGTGCATCCGTATGGCACGAGGTCGATATATTTTGTTGTGTTGCTGAGAAACTGTAGTTTGCCTTGTTCGGGTAAAGAAGGGGTGAAGCGGTTATCTTCCAGACTCCAAGCTATCTCCCTGACAGGGATGTGTAGCTTAACGGGTGTGGAGGAAAGGTCGAATGGGAAAGAACCATCGGCCATGTCGGTTGTTTGTGCCGTCAATGGCTGGTCATCGTTGGCGAAAGCATAATTAAAGTCGCCAGTCGGAGTGATGTTCCAGCACTTGAAGTCGGGATTCTCAGGCTTCTTTCCGTGCATGTTCTCGTATTCCTCCGTGTCTTCCACCATCTGTTGCGGAATGGCGTATGCATACAGCAGCGGACCACGCTGGAAGTAAACGCCTTGACCTTCTGCTTCTTGTCGCACAACCTCCATAGGGAGAGTGAGTGTGATGACATCACCATTCTTCACAGAGTTTGGAAGGCGGAAGAAGCTGCCTGCCGTCAAGACGGAATTGATGGATTTTCCGTTGATGTCGATGGATGCGTTTTTGCACCATGTAGGAATGCGCAAAGTGAGAGGGATAGAGGCATCGGTTGCACTTTTGACGGAGAAGGTGAGTGTTTCGTCAAATGGGTAGTTGGTGCTGCATGTGATGCTGATGTCGCCTTTGTTGGTAGTAAAAGTGCCTGTGCTTGGAGCGTGGATGGCTGCAACTGCTCCACCATCAGCATCCGTGAACCAGAGGCGGCTGACGAAGTTAGGCAACATACGATTCACATTGCCCGAGCAACATTCCGTTTCGTGGGTAGGGCGATAAGCCATCCATGTGGAACCATATTTATAGGTGTTATGGTTCGAAGTACCTGTAGCGATAAACTGATTGACGGAGGAAAAATACTGCAAGGAGCGGAAATCCTTGGTGATGCAGCCAAGGCCAGCGTTATAGATGGCTTTTTCTATCTTGTCCGCCCATTCTGCATTGCCTGTGACGCTGAGGTAATGAGTCAGTGTCCAAGTGAAATCGACCACGTTGCAGGTTTCGTGACTGATGCGAATGTTGTTCCCTAACAAAAATTCGGCGCTCGAAGGCACACCGTCGGGCAGCATGGATTCAGCTTCCACCTTGCGTATGGCTTTCATGGCGAGGTCGAGGTAATCCTGCTTGCCTGTATAGGCGTAGAGGAGGAGCGGCAGTTTCAGCATCTCACAGAAGGTCACGCTGTGCATATAAAAAGGTTCATTGCTGAGAATCGCAGTCCTGTCTAAAGCGAAGCGGTCCTGGTAGGCCCATGCGTCCTCTGCCAGTTGCAGCAGGGCTTTGTTGCCCGTCTTGCCATACGTCCAAAGAATGCCCTCCAACGACATGATATTGCGTCCACCGACAATGCCTCCAGCCAGTTGGTCAGCTGTGAAGTTGAGGTAATGCTTTTCCAATGCCTTGGGGATGCGCTCATCGCCATCGTGCTCGTACTTCGCTTGGAGTACACGGAAAAACACCGACATCGGCCAAGTGATGCCAACGAGGGTGCTGTTGCCCAACATGCCGTCGGCATTGGCATGCGCCAGCGTATATTCTATGCCTTCCATGGCCTTGTCAATCATCTCGGTGGCTCCCAACTCATAGCCCAACTTGAGTAGGCCTTCGGTGTAGTATGCCGTTTGTTCATAACGCCACCAGTTGTCGCCATAACTCTCATCGCTTCGTGAAATCTCTCCAGCCCAAAGACACGTGTTGTAGGGATAGGACAATGCTTCGGGATGTCCCGTGAGTCCATCGTGCTGACGCTGTAGCAGTGTTTGCAACCATCCCTTTGGCTGAATGGTGGTGTTTTTCCCTGTTTGGAATATAGCGTTGTCCTGTGCAAGGGCATCTGACATCATTCCCGAGAAAAGGATTGCCGTGACAAGGTATTTGATTTCTTTTTCCATTTTCATTGTTTTTTGTCTTTGTCTTTCAACCAGCAATAGATGGGGTGATGGTCGCTCGACTTGCTGTTGCTATCCACTTTTGCACCATAGGCGGTGAAGTTAGGCGAACAAAGGATGTGGTCGATGCGGAAGTAAAAGCCGTTGCGATAGTAGCTGATGCCTGGCCCGTTGCCCGAACGAGTGTAGGCATCGTTGAGCACCTGAGTGAGTCGATGGTGCACGTAGGAGATAGGAGAACTGTTGAAATCGCCACAAAGGATGATCTTCTTGTGGTGACAATTCTCGATGAATTCGACCAATTTGTCTGCTTGAGCCGCTCTGATGGCATCTGCTTTCGACAGTTTCGAACGGAGGGAACGGATGTACTGTTTGTTTTCCTCTCCTTCGGGATTCTCGATGATGCTTTTGTATTCATCCTTGTCCTCTGGATTCAACTTGTACGACTCCAAATGACAGTTCAAAAGCAATAGTGTGTCACCCTCAGCTAACAGGATTTCGTAAGCAGAAGCCATGTTGGTCTTGGAACCGAACGGAATGGGATATTCGGTGAGGATGGGGTATTTGGAGAAGACAGCCATCATGTCCTTCCACTTAGCCTCGTAGTTGGAGTAGGGATACACCTTTTCCATGCGTTCCCTCACTACAGCCCTTCTCATGTTGCCCGTTTCCTGACAGCAGACAATGTCGGCATCGATGTCCAACAGATAATCCACGCTGGGGTGCTCCTGTATAGGCACCTTGTCTGCATTGTCGAGGAATTCCAAGTGGTAGATGTTAAACGAAACGACTTTCAGACTTCCTTCTGGTGCCGTTCTGTTGAAGAAATTGATAGGGCAATAGCTGCGAATGCTCCTTGCGCAGAGCAACATGCCAATGATGGAGATGAGCATGAATTTCGGCTTGAAGAGCATCCAAAAGAAAATGAAAAGTGCTGTTGCGATGAGGAAAGCAGGGAAAATCATCCCCAGGAAGGAAAACTTGGGATGCGAGGCCGGACTGATATAGGCGGAATAGGCACAGACAATCATCCCAACGACACAGAGGATGTTGAGGACGGAGAATATTGTCAACAGTGCATATTTAGGATATTTCAGAAACTTACCCATGTTTCTTCTATAATTAACGAAAACGAAGACGATAACGAAAACCACCATCCGGATGGTAAAAAGCCTTCGTTTTCGTTATCGTTTTCGTTATTTATTATTTCTTACTTGCGTTGAAGAGAGTGGATTTCTCTTTGTCGGTCAAACTTTGATAACCGCCTTTTCTGATTTTGTCGAGGATGCGTTCAATCTCGTCACTTTCCGTCTTTTTGCGGGCATTGTAATCGTAGTCGGCCTGATGTCCCGACTGGTGAACGTGCATATTCGCTTTTCCGTCATTCTTTTTGCCACCCATGGCGTTCTTCAACTTGTCGAAGAAGCTACCATCACCCTTGTCGTAGTGGCTTCCCGTCTGGTCGTAAGTCGTTGTGCTATTCCAGAAGTTTCCACCGTTGATGCGATAGCCACTTGCCTGCTTGCGCCAGTAGAGAATCAGGAGCAAGCCGAACAACATACCGCCCAAATGCGCAAAGTGAGCCACACCGTCGGTCGTGCTCAGTCCCTCGAACAGTTCGATGAGTGCGTAGAAGAAAACAAACCACTTGGCCTTGATAGGGAAGGGGATTGGGATGACGAAGAGCTTTTCGTTTGGATAAATCATACCGAACGAAAGCAGGATGCCATACACGGCGCCCGATGCACCAATCGTCATGGCCTCAGGGTTAATCAGACCAAATAATTGTCCCAACTCCTGCACGAGTCCTGCGCCCAGTCCACATACTATATAATATAGGAGAAACTTCTGGCCTCCCCACGTCTGCTCCATGATACGTCCAAACATCCACAGGGCGAACATGTTGAAGAAGATGTGCGACACGCCGCCATGCATGAACATGTAAGTGATGAGCTGAAAGAGATGGAAATGGCCTGAGCCGAAATAATACAAACCGCAGATGCCGCTGAGCGAATTGCCCATGCCCTGCATCAACACGTCAACGATGTATGCAGCGATATTCAACAGGAGCAAGGTCCTGACAACAGGAGGAATTCTCATTTTCTTAACCAGTTTCTATGAATTACAAGCAATCGCGCCGCCATCACCCGATTGCATGATGTCATGCGCATTACGAGTGCAAAAGTACCTATTTTTGCCCGATAAAACACCAAAAATCACAGAAATAGTAAAAAATTTTGCATAAATCTACATTTTTTTAACGATTTTGTTTGTTTGTTGCAATGAAAAAACTAACTTTGTCACGAATATTTGCTTGTAAAAACGTGCAAATCAACTAAAAACACTCAAACTATATAGTAAACTATCACTAACTTTAAATTTCAATTTTATGAACAAAGGTGAACTCGTAAAGGCTGTTGCTGAGAAGGCTGGCCTCACATTAGCTCAGGCAAAGGGCGCAGTTGACGCTGCAATCGAATCAGTTTCCGCAAGCCTCAAGGCTGGCGACAAGGTTGTTATCCCAGGTTTCATTACACTTGGCGTTGAAGAGCGCGCTGCACGCACTGGTATCAACCCACGCACAAAGGAGAAAATCCAGATTCCTGCTAAGAAGGTTGTGAAGTTCAAGGCTGGTTCTCAGCTCATCTAATACTTCTAACCCGTATTAACTAAGAATTAAAAGAGGATTCTCATATAGAGAAGTCCTCTTTTTCACGCTTTGCTCCTGTAGTTCAATGGATAGAACAAATCTCTCCTAAAGATTAGATACGAGTTCGATTCTCGTCGGGAGTACAAGGTTGAACGAAAACGAAGGCATTGCCATTTGGATGGCGGCCTTCGTTTTCGTTTTTTTTGTTTGCCTCCTGAAATCGACGCAACACCCACCCAAACATACCAATGATGGCTAAAAAACTTCCTTCGCATGAGGAAAAATCTATATGGAAAAGTTTTCCATGTACGCGGATAAGTTCTCCGTTTACACGGAAAGGTTTTCCATTTACACGGAAAAGCCTTCCATTGAGTTTTATCCCCATCGTTGCTGTTTTCAGTTTGGAAACACGAATAGTTTGTGAATGAGCCGTCAAGGAAATATGACAAATAGAGGATTTACGAAAAACAATTGGCTAATCGATAGCGAATAATCATTTCCTTCTTCTTTTGCATGAATTTGTTGACTCTTTTTTGTTGTTATTGAAAAATATCGCTACTTTTGCGGTGTGAATTCAAACATATGTCGAACCCATAAAACTCTCATCCCGATAAGAAACAGATAGTAAACCCTTAATAGAAACGCTATGCAGAGGATTTTTCCCTGCTAATTGAGACTAATATCTACGATTATTCACTCGGCGTTTCTGCTCAACATATAACAAAAATACTTGGACTTATAGTCCTTGTTCTCGTCTCTGTGAATTACCGCTAATTATTCAACCAAGAGAACAAGCGACGAAGGTTCACGTCCATTGGGCGTGAACTGTTCGTGCTTTTCTTTGGTAAAGGTTTGCTTAGCGGTAGCCTACAGAGCGGAAAAGTTACAGAGCAGTTCCGCCTTTTTATTATTACCAATATGAAACATCTTTATCTCAAGTGCCTACTTCTTGGCATCTTTTCCCTGACAGGTATCAAAGCCAATGCATATTATTGTTATGTAAATGGTATTTACTACAATCTTGATAAGAATGAAAAGACAGCTAGTGTAACTTATATGAGTTATAGTGAAGCTAATGGATATAAATCTGAATACAAGGGGGTAATAAAGATTCCTACCACTATTGATAATAATGGAATATCATATAGTGTTACTAGTATTGGAGACCATGCTTTCTTTAATTGTTATGATTTAACCTCTATTGAGATTCCCAATAGTGTGTTGAGTATCGGAGAATATGCATTCCGTGCCTGTCATTATCTAACATCCGTTGAGATTCCCAATAGTGTGTTGAGTATCGGAAACAACTCATTTCAATATTGTGATGGTTTGACATCTTTAAATATTGGTTATAGCGTAAAAAACATCGGTAATAATGCATTTCAGTTTTGTTATGGTTTGACATCAATTGTTGTTAATTCTAATAATGTTGTTTATGATTCTCGTAACAGTTGCAATGCTATTATTGAAACAGCTACAAATACTTTGATACTTGGTTGTAACAATACTATCATACCCAATAGTGTAACTAGTATAAGTGATTATTCGTTTTATAATTGTGTAGATATTCTCTCTGTAACCATACCTAATGGTGTGACAAGTATTGGAAATTCTGCATTCTACGGTTGTAAAAAAATGCTTTCTATTTCAATACCGAAGAGTGTAATCAGTATTGGAGATTATGCATTTTACAACTGTAGTGGAGTTAATACTATTATAGTAAATGGTGAAAATCCTGTTTTTGACTCCAGAGACAATAGTAATACTATAATAGAAACATCATCAAATACATTGATTGTAGGATGTAACAACTCAATTATTCCTAATAGTGTGACTTCTATAGATAACTATGCTTTTTATAATTGTGGTGGTTTGACTTCTGTTACTATTCCTAGTAGTGTTACTAAGATAGGTCAATTTGCATTTGCTGGTTGTTCAAATTTATCCAAAGTAATTATAAAAGAGGGAGAAAAATCCTTATCATTTGCAACACCAACAGG
>CADBXS010000072.1 GCA_902798705.1 uncultured Bacteroidales bacterium | reverse complement strand
CGCGACGACAAGTCGCGCATCCTGCTCCAGGCGAGGAAGACCTTCGAGGCCGTTGCCTGCGAGCGGCCGCAAACGAACATCGTGGGGGCGTGCTGGCTCAGTTCGCACGATCCCGACGACCCGTCGGATCACGAGCCTCGCGTCGAGGAGCATGTCGTTCGCTACTTTCCGAACTGCCCGCCCACGACCAACGTCACCGTCGTGGCGGGGTTCACGCACGCCACGGCCATTCTCTGGATCCGCAATCTCGTCCGGATCGTCACGGGAGATCCGATGGACGACGAGACGGACCACTGCATTGCATGGGAATGGGCGGAGCACGGCATCGTCGATCTCTGGAAGCTCGTTGCCACATCGTCGCTCCCATTCACGAATGCAATGTACATAGCCATTGACGGGAGGCACGGCAACGGAGTTCTTCGATTCGGAGAAGATCCGGAGCCTTACCACCCCGACATTTTTCATGTGGAATTGCGAATGAACAGTTCCGGTTCGGTACTCGACAGAATGTGGCTTGTGGTAAACGGGACGAAGACGAAGGGGCTCTTCGACTCGTGGTACAGCCGCAACGCCGCGGATCTTTCCTGGGTGTCAACCCTTCCCCGACCGTATGCAACCCTTGCGGAATCACGACGTTCAACAACATCACCCGCCCGTGCCTCCGGCAAGGCGAATTCATCGATAAAAATTAAAGTAAACACTATAAAATCTTATGCAAAATCTTTCTGATCGTTTGAATCGACTGGCTCCTTCTGCCACGCTTGCGATGTCGCAGAAGAGTAGTGAGCTGAAGGCTCAGGGCGTCGATGTCATTAACATGAGTGTGGGTGAACCCGATTTCAATACCCCCGACCACATCAAGGCTGCTGCCGTGAAGGCAATCGAAGAGAACTGGACTCGCTACAGTCCTGTTCCTGGTTATCCAAGTTTGAAGGAGGCTATCGTCAAGAAGTTGAAGAATGAGAATGGTCTCGACTACAAGCCTTCTCAGATTATTGTGTCGAACGGTGCCAAGCAGTCGGTTTGCAACACCATTATGGCACTCGTCAATGCAGGCGACGAAGTGATTATTCCTGCACCTTACTGGGTTAGTTATCCTCAGATGGTGCTCCTCGCTGAAGGAACTCCTGTGTTTGTGGAAGCTAAGATTGAGGCCGATTTCAAGATTACTCCTGAGCAGTTGGAGGCAGCCATCACGCCTAAGACTCGTGCCATCATCCTTTGTTCTCCATCGAATCCAACGGGTTCGGTTTATTCCAAGGAAGAATTGGAGGCATTGAAGAATGTGCTGCTCAAGCATGAGCGTGTCATCGTGATTGCTGACGAAATCTACGAGCACATCAACTATGTCGGAAAGCATGCTTCGATGGCTGAGTTCGACGACATCAAGGAGCGTGTAGTCATCATCAACGGTGTCAGCAAGGCTTACGCAATGACAGGCTGGCGCATCGGTTTCGTGGCTGCTCCAGAGTGGATTGTGAAAGGTAGCAACAAGTTGCAGGGACAATACACCAGTGGTCCTTGTTCTGTGAGCCAGAAGGCTGCTGAGGCTGCTTGGAATGGTCCGCAGGACTGTGTGGAAGAGATGCGTAAGGCTTTCGAACGTCGCAAGAACCTTATCGTAAAACTCACGAAGGAAGTACCAGGATTGGAAGTCAACAACCCAGAAGGTGCGTTCTACCTCTTCCCTAAGTGCTCTTCCTACTTTGGTAAGGCTGATGGCGACCGCGTCATCAACAATTCAACCGACCTTGCCATGTACCTTCTTGAAGTTGGACATGTGGCAACGGTGGGCGGTGATGCCTTTGGTTCTCCAGAGTGCTTCCGTATGAGCTATGCAACGAGCGACGAGAATATCGTTGAAGCCATCCGTCGAATCAAGGAAACTTTGGCAAGACTCAAATAAACTGCTTGCCTTTTCCGATGGAGGCAAGGATACGAAAAAAGACGCGAGAAAGTGGACAATCTTTCTCGCGTCTTTGCGTTATATGAGGCTGTCTATTCAGCAGGAATGGCAATCAGTTTCACATCGGAGTTTAAGCCTGAAGGAACGGGAGCCCAAGTGTCGTAGAGGTTTTTCTTGTAGTTGAGGTCAACCACGTTGATTTCCTTGAATTTTCTCCAAACCACTCCGTCTTTGTCCATCTTGGCAATGCGGTTGGCAGGGAGATTGGTGACATACACTTGCAGCGTGTTGATACCTTTCTTCAGGAACTTGGTGACATCGCAGCGGAAAGGAACGGCGAAGAGCGTTGCCACTTCTTGACCATTGAGAACCACTCGTGCTGACTCACGAACATCTCCGAGGTCGAGGATGTAGTGAACGTCATTGCCGTATTCTTTCAGCAGTTGCTTGTTTGCTTTCGTGATGTCTTTCAGTTTGAACGTAGTGGCATAAAGTCCTGTTGCCATCGTTGTGTTCAGTGCTTCGTTGTTGAGCGTTGTCCACGACACAGGGTGAGTGAAGGAGAAAGTCTCTGTGATGGCCTTTGGTGCCGCTTTTGGGAACGATAGCGTCCAGTTGCAGAGTGTCGTGGCATGGCTTGCATCTCTCTGCACGAATTGTTCCTTATTATAATAAAGGTAGTCGGCAAAAGGCTCTTGGCTATTCTGATTGAAAGTGCGGAGGATGACGCTCTCACCGCTGGCAAGCTGAATGCGTACCTTATTGCCTTGCGTTTGCGCCTTACCGATTTCACCCGTCATTGGGTTGTAAAGAACGGCATCTTTGAAATTCACGCCGAGGTCAACATAATTGTCCACATCTTTTCCTTGCAAGTTGGAGATGAAGTAGTGGTAACCTTCAGTGTTGTAGCGACGAATGCAGGACAGTCCCTCGTCGTTGCGCATGGCTTCCCGTCTGCCTCCTGCAGCTTGCAGTGCCTCGTCGTAAGACTTTGCCAAGATGGCTTTAGTCTTCAGTTCTTGCAGAGCATTATTGAAAGCAGTGTTTTCCACTTCCACGTCCATTCCATAAACTCGTCCAAATCCAGGCATAGACGAAAGATAATTGGTAACAAAGATGACCTTCACACCTCTTTTTGCCAAGTTCAAGAGTTGCTGAACGGTTTCGAGTGGCATGAACTGCACGTCTGGGATGATGATGGCGGAGTAGTTGCCTGCACCTTTCATTCTCACACCGCTTTGGGAAGGTTCCGCTCTGAGAAGATAGCGGTCGGAAATGTAGTCCACGTCGTAGCCATGCTGGATGATGCTTTGGATGGTTTTAATAAACTTCGGAGCACGTTTATCCATGGAATGAATGTCGAACAAAGCGATGCGATTTGGCTGTTCGTATATCATGTCGTAGAATGGCAGATAAACGAGAAAGTCGTTGTCGGGTTGTCCCCATTGCAGGAACGACTGGCAGCGCTGGATGTACTGGCTGAATGCAGGTAAATCCTTCCACTGAGGGTTGTTTGGAGTCATATCGACCGAAGCGTAGAATCGCCAACCTGGCCATTCGGCATCCTGTGGAGAATAGCAAGAACCGTGGAAGAACACATGGTTTACGCCAGCCACGAACATCAAGTCGATGTCGGGTTTGCATTGCGAGAGCGAAGTACGGAAATGCTCGGTGAGCCAAGTGAAAGTCTCGGAACTTGTGTATTTCTTTCCTGCGATGTGTGCTCCCGAGGAAGCATATTTCAACATCGAAATGTCGGAATAATTGGGCTTCAGGAATATCTACTTCGGCGTAGAGGTCGATGAGGTTGTCTGGTGAACCATGCGCCTGATTACGTGTGATGGCTCCACCTTTGTGTGCCCATTCCGTCCACTGCGTCGTGAAGTTCTCCAAAAGCAGTTCTCCCATTGTCTCTCGATAATCGCTGAGGACGCGCTTGGCTTGGTCTGTTCGCTCAGCATCAGGCATGAGGAAGAGATCGAACACATCTTCCAAACAGTAGCCACGACGCTTGTTGAATTCTTCAAGGAGCGATGGCGTCCAGTCTGCACCATACACTTCGTAGGAGTCGTTGAAGAAGGTGTGAGGACGAGGGGTGCGCGACGAGTTGAAAGCCGTCTCAAAGGTAGCGAGATAACTTCGCACTGCTTCTTTGTCGAAGTGGTCGATGACGAAACCTTCTCCGCCAGGAGCGGCACGCTTCACCATCTGCTGCGTTCTGCCCACGTAGAGGACGATGATTTTATCGTGTGCTGCGATTCTCAAATCTTTCAGTGGCAGTTCATATCCCTTTCCATCTTTCGTCCTACGGGCAAGTTCGGTGATGTCGTCGGTTTCGTGGTCAGGCGAACAAAGCATCACGCGGGAGAGGGTAGGTGCTTGCTTTTGCTTTGTGTCGGTGCAAGAAATATCCAGCACCTTAGCCTTTCCGATATTGGCTAAGGAATATTCTTGGAAGATGGCCTTGCATGCTGCTTGGCTCAGTGGAACATTCGGACCGCCGAAAGGCCATCCAGTACCTGTTGCCATGTTGGTTTCCACGCCGAGCTTTTCACCTTTCTCTTCGGTGTATTTCAGCATTTTCATCCATTCAGGGCTGAGGTATTTCAGTTCGTTCTTTTCGTTGCCATTCACACCATAGATAGGCGTGATTTCTACACCGCCGATGCCCGCTTTTGCATATTCCGAAAGCGTGTAGTCGAGTCCTTTTTCATCGACAGCAGAACCTAACCACCACCAGCGTGTGTAAGGCTTGGCTTCTTGTGGAATGTCTATCCACTGCTGGGCTTGAGCTGCAAAAGTAGAGGAAAGGAGTATGAGGGAGAAGAGAGCTTTTTTCATTGTTATTGGGAATGGGGATAATGGGATAAATGGGGAAATTGAAAACTTACGGCATTTTGAGTGTGCGGAGACTGGCTTCGAGCTGGCGGATGTATTCGCGTTTGTTCTTGCCTGGCGCCATGACGAAGCCCTCGGTCACGATGACGCGGTTGTTGGTGGTATCCACTTGTGCATAGCTGACGAAAGGTCCGCCGAGCGCCACTTTTTCCATTTCCCAAAGTCCACGAACTTCGAGCACGAAGTGACCATCAATTTGCAGGTTCTTTGTTTCAATGCTTTGAGGATTGTACGTCATGTATTGCCCTTCGTCCAGTCCTTGTACGTTCTTCTTCATGAATTCCTCGCGTTTTTGGAGGAAATTGTCGATTTGGAAGGCGTCGGTCGATGTGTAAGGATAGGCATACATGCAGAAGTTCAGCAGGTTGTTGTATTCTCCATCGATTTCGGTGGACGCCCAGAAGAAATCATTTCCCTTTTTCTTGATGTAGTTGATGTCGTCGGGTGTCTTGATTTCAC
Organism: uncultured Bacteroidales bacterium; assembly: GCA_902798705.1. Lineage (GTDB taxonomy): Bacteria > Bacteroidota > Bacteroidia > Bacteroidales > Bacteroidaceae > UBA3839. The sequence continues at coordinate 13,946 of CADBXS010000072.1, read as the reverse complement.
AGCCAAACTGCTTCTTGGCTTGGTTCATGACGGTGAGGCTCGATTTCTTTTTCAGTTTTGCCTGCTCGCGTAGCAACTCGGCATCAGTAAAGATGGTGAGAATCTGCTCTCGGTTCTGTTCACAAAGTTCATTGAACGAGGCATTGTCGGGTGCTGTGAGCGAAACGATGATTTGTGGGCGAGCATACACGTCGCGTGCGATTCTGCACTCTGGTTTCTTGTATTTCCTACTGATTTCTGCTGAAATAATGTTCGCATAAAACATGAACGACTTTGTGAAATTCGATGGGTCGATAGTCGTCGTGCGGAAATACTGCTCTTCTTGAGGCAGACAAGGAATCGTGGCATTCACGATTTGACGGAATGCCTCACCATTGGTAGTTCCGAGCCAGTCTTTGTTGCACACCACCAGCAATTCGTAAGGTGCCGACATCGACGCGCCTCTCACCTTCGAACCGCCTTTCTTTTCAGCTTTGTCCCCATTGCAGGAACAGAGAAGCAGCAAGGGCAACATCAAGAATAAGTGTTTCAATTTCATAGTTTTTATGGTTTTAGCTTAACTTTACTTCGCCAATTTATACACCTCGCTACCTGCCAATAGGAAACAGCCCAGTCCGTAGTCGTCGAAGTCGGGCTCTGTGTCGTAACCCACAGGCTGCGAGTCTTTTGGCTCCTTACCCGTACCTTGCACATAGCCCAAGAAACCATTCTTGTGCAAGCACTTCTTCACCATCGCCTTCCATGTTTTTGCGATGATTGGCAGATAGGTCTCCTTGTCGAGCATATTGTTGCGTACTCCCCAAGCCATGCCATAGATGAAGAGGGAAGTACCCGTCAGTTCCTTGCCTCCGAAGTTGCTGTCGTCGTGCAGACTGCAATTCCAGAAATAATCCTTGCGCTGGCATTTCACCAGAGCCTCGCTCATCGTCATGAAGTCGGCTTTGTAGTCTGTGAAATGGTCGTTCCACGTCACATTCATGTTCCACGACTTGGCATCGAGTGCATCTTCCATGGCACGCACCAAGGCTGCATACACCCAACCGTTGCCACGGCTCCAGTAGCAGTTCTGTCCGTTTGGCTCCTTGTATGGAGGCACAAAGTCCTTGTCGCGCCACCAGAGTCCTTCGGCCTTGTTGAAGAGTCCTCCAGCCAGCGTGTCGCGAGTCCAGATATACATGCGGTAACCTTGCTCACTATATTTCGAGGCCCTGTCGGGATGATTCTTGCCTGTCAGTTTCTCAAGCGTTGTCAGCACAGGCAATCCCATTTGGATGGCATCAATCCAAGTCCAGTCGTGAATGCTCGAACCATTGAACTTGGCCTTGCTGTTCGGGTCGGGTTGCGTGTCGGCCAGAGACATCAGGTGCTTCATGCATTCTACCGATGGATTCGTCATTTTTATGCTTTCTTCTTCCGACAATGCACCACCTTTTACTGTCTTCCGAAGTTGGAGGTTTTTCCATGTGTAGTAGTCGAGATAAGCCTGCGAACAGCAATAGTCGTCGGCATCGCGGGTGTTCACACCGTTGCGTGGAGTCCATTTGTGGAAGTTTGCCCATGTCTCCATGTAGTCGATGTTCTGCTGATTGTCGGGGTTAAGTTTGATGAGTTCCATCAATCCCTCGAAATATACGGCACGAGTCCACAGGTTGCTTGGGCGTTCCTTCTTCACGAAGGTAGGTTTGGTAGCGTCGGGATATTTGCGGATGAAATAGTCGTTGGCGCAGTTCATGGCTTTCAGCACGTCTGCGCGTTTAGGCATTTTTTGTGCTTGCGTCAGTGCACAAACACTCATTAGTAATACAGCGATAGTTAGGATTCTTTTCATATTGGTAAAATGTTTTTAGTCGTTTCCGCTTGTTCAGATGAGTGACGGAGTTGGAGTTAACATGACGTTGTTCAGATAGCGTTCCAGTTCTTCGGTAGAGATGTCCCGCTTAAATTCTCCGTTCTGAGCCAGGGTGATGTGTCCCGTTTCCTCCGACACGATGATGGAGAGGGCATCGCTCTGCTGCGTGATACCCAGTGCAGCACGGTGTCGCAGACCGAGTTCCTTCGGAATGTCCCTGTTGTGTGATACGGGCAGAATGCAGGCAGCCGAAACGATGCGGTTGTTGCTGATAATCATGGCGCCGTCGTGGAGTGGGGAATTCTTGAAGAATATGTTCTTGATGAGTTGGGCATTGATGTTGGCATCGATAGTTTCTCCCGTGTTCTCGATGTCTTGCAGCGACATGCGTCGCTCAATGATAATCAGCGCACCAACGCAGTTCTTGCTCATGTAGTCGCAGGCACGCACAATCTGCATGATGGCAGGGTTCTCCTCCTCTTCCTTCGCTTTGTTTCGCGAAAACAGCCTTACCAGCGAATACAGTCGGTTGTTCGAACCGAGCGTGAGGAAGAAGCGTCGGATATCTTCTTGGAAGAGGATGATGAGCGCCAGCACACCCACACTGACGAGTTTGTCGAAGATGCTGCCGAGGAGCTTCATCTCCAGCACTTGCGATACGACAATCCACATGATGATGAACACGAGAATGCCATAGAAAACATTCAGTGAGCCCGAATCGCGCATCAGCTTGTAGATGTTGTACAAGAGCAATGCTACCAGAAGGATGTCGATGACGTCTTTAATGCCGAATTCTATCATATTGTGTTAGGTAAGAAAATACGTTTAGATGTTACGAAGTGTTTGTTGGTAAATCTTCACGGCTTCCACACATTCCTTCACGTCGTGAACGCGCAGAATGTTGGCACAGCCTTTCATTAGGCAGATGGTGTTGAGAACCGTGGTTCCGTTCAGAGCCTCTTGGGCAGTGGTGCCCAGCAACTTGTAAATCATGCTTTTGCGGGAAACGCCTACGAGGATGGGCAGTTCGAAGATTTTCAGTGCCTCAAGATGGCTGAGCAATTCGTAGTTGTGCTCCATCGTCTTGCCAAAGCCGAAGCCCGGGTCGAGGATGATGTCCTTCTGGCCCAAGTCGCGCAGCTGCTGAATCTTCTCTGCAAAGTAGAGGAGCACCTCCTTCAGGAGGTCGTCGTAATGCGGAGCCTGCTGCATGGTTTGCGGTGTTCCTTTCATGTGCATCAGCACGTAGGGCACACCAAGACGTGCCACCGTCGGAAACATCTCCTTGTCGAGTGCTCCGCCCGAGATGTCGTTCACGATTTGCACACCGTATTCCTCCACGCACATCTTCGCCACGTCGGCTCGGAACGTATCGACCGACACCACTGCCTCAGGAGCAATCTTCCGCACAATCTGCGCGAGGAGTAGGCACCAATGTCAATCATTTGCCCTTGTTCAGCCACGATTTGCTCCACCCGTTCCGCAATCTCCCTTTCCGTTTGCTTTCTGCTTTCGGCATAGAAAGAGTCGGGTGTGACATTCAAGATGCCCATCACCTGAGGCGTGCCCAGGTCGATGAGTCGTCCGTTGGCATTGATGGTGTAGTTTAGCATGATTTCAATCAAAAACTATGCAAAAGTAACGATTATTTGCGAAACAGCGAAATTCTATAAAGAAATATGAACAGAAATCCATCCTCTTGCTATCATTCTGCAAGATGGAAGGGGGAAAGAAGAAAGTCGATTCTTCGATTCAAGCAACTCCCCTTTGGGGAATTTCTGAGGCAATCCTTTGTTTGGCTTGCGCCGAACAAAAGGTTCAACTAGTTGCCCGAACCTTCGCCATCGTCTTCGCGAGCCTTCGGCAGGACGCTGGCGAACCTTCGCCGATTCATTAACGAGCCCTCGCCTTTTCAGTAAATCCCCAATAGAAGTTTTGTAAATCCCCAATCGCATAAGAGTAAATCCCCAATCGCGTAAGAGTGAATCCCCAATCGCGCAAGTGCAAGTCCCCTATCGAAAAACTGCTTAGGAGCGTTTTCGAGGCATTTTCCTTGCATTTTGTTTGCTTGAAATCCCCGCATTTCGTTTTTTTGCACTATCTTTGCGCAAATATTTAAAACACAAACAAATGAATATTCAAGAACTTTACGAGATTTTCAAGCAGCATCCAGAGATAACGACCGACAGTCGCACGTGTCCCGTCGGTTCTATTTTCTTTGCACTGAAGGGTGAAACCTTCGATGGAAACGCGTATGCCAAGGCTTCCTTGGAGAAGGGTTGTGCCTACGCAGTGGTGGATGAAAAGGAGTACGCTGACGAACAAGATGAGCGCATCATTTTGGTAGATGATGCCTTGCAGACTTTGCAGGATTTAGCCCGATTCCATCGAGAGAAATTGGGTACGACTATCGTGGGCGTAACGGGTTCAAATGGCAAGACCACGACGAAAGAATTGATTGCTGCCGTGTTGCAGAAAAAATATAAGATACACTACACTCAGGGCAACTTCAATAACCACATTGGTGTGCCAAAGACCTTGCTTCAGCTCACTCCCGAGCACGAGATGGCTGTGGTGGAAATGGGTGCCAACCATCCGGGCGAAATCAAGACGTTGGTGAACATCGTCCGCCCCGATTTCGGCATCATCACCAGTGTGGGAGTTGCGCACATCGAGGGCTTTGGCTCGTTCGAAGGTGTGGTTCGCACCAAGGGTGAGCTCTATGACTTCATTCGTGAGCATGGTGGACAGGTGTTCATCAATAGCGACAATCCTCACCTCATGGGCATCTCGCATGGCTTGCAGTTGGTTCGCTATGGTCGGCTGAAGAAGGAGGAAAATGCGGAGCAAGACCCTCGTTTCTCCACACCTCACGCTTCTCCTAACTTGGTGGATGGCGAACTCGTCAGCAGCAATCCTTTCCTCTGCTTCAAGTGGAATGGGCACGAGGTGCAGACACACCTCATCGGTGACTACAACATCGACAACGCCCTCGCTGCAGCTACCATCGGCACGTACTTCGATGTGCCTGCGGAAGCCATTTGCGAGGCACTGGAGGAGTATGTGCCTTCAAACAATCGTTCGCAGTATGAGCAGACGGCATTCAATCGATTGGTGATTGACGCTTACAATGCCAACCCAACGTCGATGCACGCTGCCTTGCACAACTTCTGCCAGATGACACTCCCTCACAAGATGTGTATCCTTGGTGCCATGCGCGAACTCGGCAACTTGGGACAAGAAGAGCATCAGAAACTGGTGGATTTCCTCAAGGACGCTGGATTTGAGCAGGTTTGGCTCGTTGGTGAGGAGTTCGAAAGTACGCAGCATCCAGCTTCATTCCGCCTGTTCAAGGATGTGGAAGAAGTAAAATTCGCCATTGCGCAGTATAAGCCACAGAACATGACAATTCTCATCAAGGGTTCGAACAGTAACAAATTGTTTGAACTGCCTAAAGTTTTATAAATTAATAAATTAGAGGTAGGTTCTAAAAATTCTGTTTTTAGTTCACTACCAATTAATAATCATTTCAATTCGGTTGCTTTTTGTTTGATTTGAAGTCTTTTTGCTACTTTTGGCTACGCCGAGCTGAAGGTTCTCGGTTACATAGCTTGCTATGCGCCCTCAAAAACTGACAAAAATCCAATCAAATCAATTCAAAAATCAATCCGACATAATTTTTAGAACCTACCTAGAATGAATTTCAAGAAAATTATCCCCGACGCCATTTGCGTCCTCCTCTTTGCCCTCATCGCTTTCTGCTATTTCTATCCAGCAGACTTCGATGGTCGCCGACTCACAGGGCACGACAACACGGCTGCCGATGGTCTGTCGGTGGAAATCAAGAACTATCGTGCAGCGCACAATGGAGAAACACCTCGATGGATTAACTCCATCTTTGGTGGTATGCCAACTTATCAGGTGGCTCCAAGTTATGATTCCACGACCACCATGACGTTTCTCGAAAAGGTCTATCACCTTTGGTTTCCTGACTATGTGTGGTACATCTTCGCATCGATGTTGGGTTTCTATATCCTGCTTCGTGCCTTCGACTTCCGTCATTGGATGGCAGCTTTGGGTGCCATCGTGTGGGCATTCAGCAGCTATTTCTTCATTATTATAGCAGCTGGACACATCTGGAAAGTCATCACTTTGGCTTATGTTCCGCCAACCATTGCGGGTGTGGTGCTTCTCTATCGAGGCAAGTATGTGTGGGGATTCATCGTCACTGCATTCTTTGCCGCTTTGCAGATTCTGAGCAACCACGTGCAGATGACCTATTATTTCCTCATCCCTGAGTTCTGCATCTTCTTTGCTTTCTTGGTACAGGCTATCCGCGAGAAGCAGATGGCTCGCTTCTGCAAGGCAACAGGTTTGTTGGTGGCTGCCGCAGCCATCGCTGTTGCTATCAATGCATCGAATCTGTACCACACCTACGAATATGCGAAGGACACGATGCGCGGCAAGAGCGAACTCGTGAAGGAAGGTGCCGACCGCAGCAATCAGACCAGTTCGGGACTCGACCGCGACTACATCACGGCATGGAGCTATGGCCTTTCGGAAACCTGGACCTTCCTCGTGCCAAATGTGAAGGGCGGTGCTTCGGTGCCATTGCGCGAGAATGCCACAGCCATGAAGAAGGCTAACGGACAGTTCACCAGCGCTGGCATTTACGGTGCTTTCACGCAGTATTGGGGTGAGCAGCCTGGCACGAGCGGACCTGTCTATGTGGGTGCGTTGGTTTGTATGCTCTTCATTTTGGCATTGCTTATCATTCCGAATAGGAATCCGCTTAAGTGGGCGCTCATCATTGCCACCGTGCTTTCCATCCTCCTTTCGTGGGGTAAGAACTTCATGGGCTTCACGAATTTCTTCATCGACCATGTGCCGATGTATGCCAAGTTCCGAACAGTGTCGTCCATCCTCGTGGTGGCAGAATTCACCATTCCTCTCTTGGCGCTCCTCGGATTGAAGGAATTTGTAGAAAAGTGCCAGCAGAAGGAAACTCGCACAACGATGCTTCGTGCCCTCACGCTGAGTAGCGTCATCACGGTGGTTTGCTGCCTCTGCTTCGCTTTGGCACCAACAGCATTGGGCGACTGCATCTCTACAGCCGACCGCAATGCGATGGACCAATACGTGCAGCAGGGCTATTTCGACAACGGTATGGCTGCCAGCATCCTTGCCAGCATCTCCACCATGCGTGCTGCGATGGTGAGTGCCGACGCATGGCGCTCCATCATCATCATCCTGATTGGTGCCGTGCTGATGTACTGGTACTTCAAGCAGAGCGGAAAGATTGCCAATGAAAACAAGATGCTGAAGGAAAAGGGAATGCCAACGGAGCAGGATGGTGTTTCTCCATTCAGTGTGCCAGCATCCATTCTTTCTATTGCTTTGCTGGTGGTTTGCTTGGTAGATATGTGGATGGTGAACAAGCGTTACCTGAACGACAGCATGTTTACACGTCCTCAACTCGATGCTGCTTTGCAGAAGACAGAAGCCGACGAGTTTATCCTCTCGAAATCGGGTGACAAGCGCGACTATCGTGTGCTCAACTTCACGGTTTCTACCTTTAACGACAACACCACTTCCTATTTCTATAGTTCGGTGGGCGGTTATCATCCTGCCAAGTTGCGCCGCTATCAGGAGCTCATCGAACAGCATATCGCTCCAGAAATGAGCAATGTGTATAAGGCATTGGGTGAAGCGTCGATGGATACTGTTGCCATGATGTCGGGACAATCCAAGTTCCCAGTGTATGACCTAAGTGCAGTGAATACCGATTCGCTCTATCCTGTGCTGAATATGCTCAACACGCGCTGGTTCATCCTCGGTGCACAGGGCGGTGGAAAGATTCCTGTGGAGAATACCGCTGCCTACGGTAATGCATGGTTTGTGGACAATGCATTGAAGGTGGATAATGCGAATGAGGAAATGGCTGCGTTGCACAAAGTTTCCCCTCGCCATACAGCGGTTATCAATAAGAATCATTTTAAACTCGGTAAGATCGTGGAGCCAGTGGAAGGAAGCATCAAGCAGACATCCCTCACACCAACGAGTGTGAGCTATGAATCGGAGTCGGATGGAGATGGTTTGGCTGTGTTCTCCGAAATCTACTATCCAGGTTGGACTGCGAAGATTGATGGCAAACCTGTCGGCATCCTTCGTGCCAACTATGTGCTTCGTGCCATGGCGATTCCTGCAGGCAAGCACGTCATCGAAATGACGTTCGATCCTACATCCGTAAAGACGACAGAGACCATTGCAAACACAGGACTTTACATTCTCCTTCTATGTATTGGCCTCGCCATCTTCTTCGGACTGAAAAATCGAAAGAAAGAGAAAAACATGCAATAGTACTTGTAGATTCTATTCTATTGAAAAAAGGCCGCATAAAGACTCAAAAAAGAGTTTTATGCGGCCTTTTATAATGGGCTGGGTTATAATCTACTTTTAGGATGCGACTTATGACTTTTGATACATCCTCTCTAATTGATGATTATTGTTCATCTTTCTCAAATATGCTGCACCAGCGGTAAACCCAGTGTATCTGGCTTTCGCATGCAGCTCCTAATATGAGTTTATTCTTCTGATTCTTGCTGCCACTGGAGATACTTAACTCGAAATCCCACTCACCAGAAGTGGCGTGAATATCACGTGTACCTACACCTGTTGCACCAACTACGTTAGTTTTTGATGCAAAAGTTTGGGAATATTCACTCTCCCAAGTCATCCATGGGTTTACCTCTAAATGACAGTATGCATCAGGGGAAGTTCTTTTTACGGTGCAATGAAGAACAATCTTTTCGCCACTCTCTATCTTAGCAGGCGGAGCCTGTATGGTTGAGACAAACGAAACAGGTTGTTGCACATATTCATAATAACTCTTCATGCCCGTACACATTCCTGTCATAGTTTGCTCAGTTTCCGTAGCGGTATAATTCATGTAATCAACATAATGACCATTGTCTCGCGTAGTATTTTCATGTTTTTTAATTATCGTTTCGATGAGCCACCATGAGCGCTTTTCACCCAGATTATCCACATTTTTCTCGAGTTTTCTTTTTATATAGCCTTCCTTGGCCAGCCATTTGTAGAAGGCCTCTTCGTTGGGATAATAAAACATATATTTATACACGATGTAAGCGAGTTCTTTATCAATAGAATTAGTTCTCCCCCCTTTTTTTTGAAGATCTCCATTGACAACCAGTTCCTTGCGGAATCTCTCCATCAGTTTATGTAAGCGAGTCAGCCTCATGCAGTAGTCGTCTTGTACTTTACCATCAATAGTTTTTGTAAAGTATTCTTTAATATTAATATCTTCATTGCTTAATAGACCTACTTCTTCCCATATATTAATCAACTTAAGAACCTCAGCTTTCTTCGCGTTGATTTTCTTCCTGTCGTAATAGCGATTCTTAAACATCTCTTTCATCTCCTCCAGAGTCATGCCGAATTCGAATTTTGGTGTTCCAATTCGCCATGATAATTGATTCCAGTTACTTTCTGGATTGTCTGACTGATTCTGCAGTTTCTCAAATTCATTGTAATAATAAATCATGTCATTTCTTGCCCAGAACTTGTGGAAGATGTCTATGGCCTTAGCCTCTGCTTGAACAAGTTTGATATACGGAACCATATCTGTGGCGAAACCTTTCAACTTGTCAACAGCAAAATCTTTTGCAAACATTAGGGCGACGTCTGTAGGATTTTCGCTGCCTAAGAGAGTTCCGGCTTTCTCCATGTTCTCCTGAGTCAGATATTTCTCCAGACATTCTTTTACCGCCTTGTTGTTTGGCTCTTTTTTCAACTTGGTAAACAAGATAGACAATGTCTTTGCCTTAAGGTCATTACCCAGTTTCTCAGAAATATCGCTGATAACATTGTCTTTAAGATCGCCTTTGTCATAGTGATTTATATACTCCATTGTCGTGTTTACATAGTCGTTGCTACCCAGCACTTCGCGCATGGTAATGCCCAACAGGTCGTTCTCGCCAAGACCGGCCTCATCGGCAATCTCCTTTAACCTGTCGCTCAGCTTGTTGAAGTTTGATTCACGCAAATCATTGTCCCAGCCATGGATGGCGACATACTCGGCAAACAAATCATTCAGTCTTTCCTTGTCCTGTACTGTCAAAGTCTTGCAGAAATGAATGGTTTTGAACGTGACATAGCCTTCGCTCAGCGCTTCAAGGTCGGGAATGATGTATTCCGGACCTTCATCGGTGATGAGCACGGCTACCAGCTCGTTATACTGCTCCTTGGGAAAATCCTCTGGAATCTTGAAACTGACGGTAGCCATTTCTTTCAATACCACATGCTCGTTTCCGTCTTGGGTCACATTGACAGGCGTACCGACGATGTTGTAGCCTTGTGCCTTGAGTTTCGTCACTTCCTCATCAGACAGCGGCTCAATTTTTACGCCAGATGTTCCGCTTGGTAAATCCACTTTGTAGCCATTTGCGTTGCTCTTCTCGTCTGCACCGTCGTCGCTACATGACACTAATACTTGACTGAAAACAGCCAATAGGCAAAACGCCATTAGAGAAATGTACTTTTTCATAAAATTACTTGTTTAAATATAGTTGGATAGTTTTTTCCGAATTGTAGTATCACGTCTTTCAAGGCAAAAATATGAACAAAAGGTTGAAAGAGTACTGCCAAACGACAAAAAAAGACTCCCATTCCGCGAAATGAGAGTCTTTTGAACGGAATGGGAGTCGAAGATGGTTGGATAATGGTGTATTAAGAACCTACCTAAGTTCTGTAACTTTTTGGATGTGGTTTATGACTTTTGATACATCCTCTTTAATTGATTATTATTATTCATCTTTCTCAAATATGCTGCACCAGCGGTAAACCCAGTGTGTGCGACTGCCACAGGCATTGAAGTTGAGGGCTCTCAGCTCGTTCTTTTTACTGCCATTTGGAATACGTAACACAAAATCCTCCTCGCCATACGCGTGGTGCGCACCTCGTCATAGGTTGTTCAGTTCAGCGAGTGGCTTACTGCCCATCTTACTCTGCGCTGTCGGTTATATAATCCTCAATACCATAATCGCTTGGATGGCGGAACTGATGATATGACTTGTCGCCATAGACCTTGTCGTGTGTCTCTACTGTCCCATAGCCGCAGAAGTGGTACTCACCAGGAAGGGTGAACTTGCGTCCGTCGGCACGGGTCACAACGATGCGGTAGCTGCAGGCTTCGTAGTGGTAGGTATAGCCGTAGCGGTTCTCGGTAAACCCTGGGGGAGCCCAACTGCCTGAGGTCAGCGACCACTTCCCCCCGCTTTCAGGCCAGTAGCTGTCATACGTTGTCATATTGTTGCCTTTATACCACGACGTGCAGTTGTTGCGCCAAGCAAAAGTTGTTGCCCCCGCTTGCTCTGGGCCAACCTTAAACATGCTCCATGCTTCCCACGGCTTACTCTCTGAGGTAGAAACCGAGCCTGCTGTGCCCTGCTTAGTTTCATCGCGAAGCACTTCATGGCGCACCTTACCTTCTTCGTCGGCGTAGTAGCGGGCTTCGTAAGTGCGCTCTTCGTAGTTGTTCTTTACGAGTTCGAAGTCAACATTATCGTCGGGCATCAAGCCTGCTATCGTAATAAGTCCTGTCGTGGGGTTTTTGTCGCCGTCCGACCCGAGCGTTGGCCATGTGGAATAGGGAACAAGCGAGCGCGAGACTTCTACCTCGCTGCCCCAGGCGGGGACGTCGTAGCCAAAGGCATTGATCAGCGGCACGATGCTGTACGTGCCGTCGAGGACGGAGAGGCGGGTGGGGAGCTCATCGTAGGTACTGAAGAAGCTGTAGGTGTGTTCGCGGAAATAACTATCGCCTGACAACAGCGTGTTGTATGTCTTGCTGACAAGCTGTTTGTCCTTATTATAGGCCGCCAGACCTATCACGTAAGGCAGGCTGTTGCCATGAGGCAGGGCCTTGGCTTCTACGGTGCCAACATTGCGGCTATCTTCGGGCTGCTTCGTGACTTGCGTTTTCTCAAATTCGGGGAAGAGCAAGAGCGACATGTCGAAGAACGTCTTTTCGCCTTCAAAGAACTTCTCCTTCTTCCTGGGATTCTTGCCGAAGGAGTATTCGGCGTTGGCCTCGAAGACGGTGCACATGGGCGAGAGGGTTATGTTCGTGCCCGAGAGTGCGGGGTAAAGTTCGCCTTTAGCCGCAGCCACGGGGTCAACGGCGAACGAGGCCGTCAGGCGCGGGCCCACAAAGACGTCGGCACCCACGGCGGCATAGATGGCCTTCTCGGCCCAGCGGTTGGTTTCGAGCTTCATGGGGAAGTTGCTGCCAGCTTGCAACGAGCCGTTCAGCGATACGCTCATGCTCCAGCCGTTGTCTTCGCTGCCAGGCGCGGGGCAGTCCGTCTTGCACGTGCCGCTGATGCGGTCGGTGCCGAGGTGGAAGTCCTGCGTGCCGTGGAAGGCAAACTTGGGCGAGGAGACGGTCAGGCTGAGGTCGCCCGTGGTCTTGATGAAGGCCTGGGGCGAGGGGTCGAGCTGGAAGATGGGCAGGATGCTGGGGAAATAGACGGGCAAACCGGCGATGTGCCACGTCGTCACGTCCTCGAGGTTGGCCTTGGCCGTAAAGCTGACGCCCACTTCGGCATCTTCCTTCAGCATAACGCCGATGTACTTCACGCTGCGCGAGATGTTGTAGGAAACGGTGGCGCGCACCTTCAGGGCGAGGTCGAGGCTGAGCGTGACGCTGAAGTCGTCGTTGCCACGGCTGAAGGGGAACTTGCCGTTGAGGTTGACAAGGGTGAGGTCTTTGTTGCCTTCCACGCGGCGGCGCACCTTGTTGAGGCCCGCCATGCGGTGGCGCGCCTTACCACTCTCGTCGGTGCCTATCTGCTCAACGGTGATGAACTGCTCAAAAACTTCGCTGAGGTCTTCTATGGGTTCGCACACTATGCCATACAAATTGCCCTTATCTGCTGGAGCCGTCACGCTCTTCACCTTGCCCACGAAGGGCCCTTCGGCCCAGACGCGGTTAGCATCGGGAACGTTACGCCCGTTCTTCCATTCGGGGCACGTCAGTATCATGCCCACGGTGGGTAGGCCCTCGGCCGTATTGGCTCGCCACTTGAGCGTAAAGCCGTCGTCGCCTTCGAAGTAGTAGGTCGATGTCTGGGCGGGACTGCCTTCGCCGTTGATTTCGCAGAGCTGAGGGCTGAGGATGATGTCGGGCTGTTGGAAGCCCACGCTGTCGATGGCAGAGAGGGCAATGCGGTAGGTCGTATCGGCCACTTCAATCTCTTGCACCACGTAGTCGTTGTGCTCTACGCCCTGCAAATCGACCTTCGACACGCCCATGCGCTGCACGTCGTCGAAGAAGAAACCGTCGAAGCCGCCGTCGTTGCGATAAATGTAGAAAGCTTCCTGCGAAAATGCGGGCAGGGCGCAAGCCGTCAAAAGTGCGATGCAGGCACTACGGAGGAGGGAGGTAGAATGTGTTTTCATGGGGCGTACTTCTATTTCTTAAGGAACTTATACGTTGCATCGCCCGCCTTCACGATATACATGCCGGCTGGCATGCCCTGAAGGGAAACCTCGGCCTTCTGCCCCTCGGCCGCTGTCTGCTTGCCGAGGAGCTTGCCGTCGGGAGAAAAGAGTTGGATGAGCGTGCCTGCGGGCAGGCCGGCAAAGGTCATGCCGTCGCCGCCTTGAGCGAAGTATACCTCGCCAGGCTGTAGCGTAGGAGCCGAGATGGAGGAGTAAACGCCCTCGTAGGTGTAGCGCAGCACCTTGTCGAGGGGATAGGAAATGCTCGTCTTGGCCGTTGTCAGCAGCAGCGAGCCGTCGGCGAAGGTCGTTGTGGGCTCGTCCGCAAGGTCGTGATAGACCTTCGAGCCGTCTGTCAGCCATACCACCAGACGCTGCGGGTCGGCCTGACAGCGCACTGTGGCAGCTTGTGCTCCTGCTGAAAGCAACAGCACACAAAGGAAAGATAAGATTTTCTTCATAGCAAACGATGTTTTAACCCGTTGATGGGTTTGTTTAAATATAGTTGGATAGTACTTTCCGAAATGTAGTATCACGTCTTTCAGGGCACAAAGATAAGAACAAAAGGTTGAAA
>CADBXS010000071.1:1186-30731 GCA_902798705.1 uncultured Bacteroidales bacterium | reverse complement strand
TGAGAGATGCTATGTCGGCCAGCTTCTCAACGGAAGAAGTGATGATGGCGTGGTTCATAACACAAAGGTTTATTTGAGTAATTTTAGTTTCGTCATTTGTATCTTTCGAGAATGCCCTTGGCGGTCTCGTCGCCAAGCGAAACGGCTTTTTCGAGGTTCTTGATGCCTTCGGCCTTATTTCCCTTTTCCGCCTGTGCATAACCCAAGATGCGGTAAGCGTCGGAGAGTTCTGGGTTGAGTTCGATGGCTCTCTTGGCAGCAGCGATACATTCGTCCACGCGGTTCACGCGCAGCATGATGCCACTCTTCTCCACGTGGTAGAGAGCTGTGTTAGGAGCCATTTCGATGCTGTGGTTGATGTCATCGATGGCTTGCTGATACATGCGAGCCTGCATTTCCAGCAAGGCGCGGTCGTAATAGAAGCGGTCATGCAACTGGTTGTTGTTCAGATAGCAATAGGTGTTGTAGTCCTGCACCGCCTTGCGATAGTTGCCTGCTGTTTCGTGGTATTTGGCACGACGCATCACGAAGTTGGCAGCATCCTTTGGCAGAGGATCGCCAAAGCTGTTGATGGCAGAGTCCATCAGTTCAATCATCACGCTCATGCTGTCGCCAGCTGCTTCGTGAGCCAGACATTCGGCCAGCAGTGTAGTGGCCGAGCGGTACTCGCTGCGGTTCACATCCTGATAGATGCTGATGGCTTGCGCATCGTCCTTCTTTGCCATGAGGATTTGCGCCTTTTGCAGTTTGTATTGCACGAGTGTCACTTCAGCCTCCTTCTTCTCGTCGTCGGTCTTAGCATTGCTCATTCGTTGTTCTGCCTCGGCGAGCGCCTTGTCCATGTAGTCCAACGAGAGGTCGTAGCTCCATTTCTCGTAAGGCGCATTAGGTTGGTAGAGCAACTTTGTGTAGATGGACGAAGCCACATTGGCATTGGCCACCATCTTGTCCGCAGCAAAGCGCAGATATGTCTTGAGGTCGTTGTCGGCATCGTCGAATCGGAGCAAGTCCTGATACACAGTTGACCTTCTGTAGTAGCCCTCGGCGTTGTTCGGATACTGGCTGATGAAGAGGTTCAGCAAGTCGAGATATTCATCGTTGTCAGCACTCTTCGACTTCACATAGAGATACACGAGCGATTCCTCCATCGTCTCGGGCAGACCTTTCTTGATGAAGATATTGTTCATGGCCACGGCACCCGACCTGTCGAGGATAGGTGCGATGGAGAGGTTCTTGCCCAAATTGATGTCGATGGCATAGCTCTTGCCGCCGATTGGCGACTGCACAATGCCCAGACACTCGCCGTTGTCGTTGAAGAGGGCAGCGGTGGTGTATTTGTCTTCGAAAGCCGTCGAAAGCGTGTAGTAGGCATATTTCTCTTCCACGATGTCCTTCTTCTCCACGGTGGCAGTAGGGCATGTGGTGATTTTGTTCTTCGAGAACGAGAGGGCATAGGTTTGTGAACCCGTACTTGCCGACGTGGAACCGCCAATCGTCACAGGCGAGAGTTTCTTGCCCGTCACCTGCATCTTCACCAGTCCGTAGTTGCTATCAGCACCGAGGATGCGCTCCACATCCACCAGCGTGCCATTCGTGTCCGACACCTTTCCGCTGTAGGCATCGCGCAGCAGATTGTAGTCGCACACCACAATCCCGTCGCTCACCACAACTCCCGTTCCGCTCTTCAGCAGTTCGTTGTTCTTGTCGTAGGTCAGAACCGAAACAATCGATTTCATCACCTTGTTCGCCCACTTCGGAGCCACTTCCTCTCTCACTTGTGCCAGTGTTGGCAAGGCAAGGAGAGCCATCATCCAAAAGAGAAAATATCTTTTCACGTTTATATTATTTTTCACTTTTCACTTTTAACTTAATCAGCGCCCTTGCATTCTCGATGGCGGCTTCCGAAAGCACTTCACCGCTGAGCATGTGGGCGATTTCCTCCACGCGCTCCTCCTCGCCGAGTTCCACGATGTGCGTGTTCGTCTGCTCGTCCTTGTCCTGCTTATACACCTTGTAGTGGCAGGAGCCCAAGGCGGCAATCTGAGGCAGGTGCGTGATGCTGATGACCTGTCGGTTCTGCTCACCCATCTTCTGCATGATGCGAGCCATCTTTTCGGCAATGCTGCCCGACACACCCGTATCGATTTCGTCGAAGATGATGGTAGGCAGTTTCACCTCGCTGGCAATGAGTGCCTTCAGCGAAAGCATCACGCGGGCAATTTCGCCGCCCGATGCCACTTGCTTCACGGCTTGCAGGGCTGCGTTCTTGTTCGCACTGAAGAGGAATTCCACCGTGTCGGCACCCGTCGAAGTGAGTTTTTCCGTGTCCATCCTCACATCCACCTTGAACTGCACGTTCGGCATTCCCAGTGGCACGAGGCTTTCCACCATTCGCTGTTCCACGTCTTTGGCAGCCTTCTGTCGTTGCTTCGACAGTTCTTCCGCTGCCTTCACGGCTTTCTTCTTCGCTGCCGTCACCTGCTGGCGCAGTTCCTCAATCACCTCCTCGCTGTTGTCGATGAGCATGAGTCGTTCGCTGAGTTGTTCACTGAGCGCGATGAGTTCTTCCACGCTGTCCACCTTGTGTTTCTTCTCCAGCGCGTAGAGCGTGGCAAGGCGTTCCTGCACCTGCTCCAGTCGCTCGGGGCGAAACTCTATGCTGTCGGCTTCCTGACTGATTTCGTCGGCTATGTCCTTCATTTCGATGTAGCACGACTCCACGCGGTTGGCCAGTTCTTCCGCCGTCTTCATCTTGTCGCTGATGCTGCGCAGAGCGGCCATTGCCTGCTTCATCTGCTGCAATAGCGGTTCCTGTCCCTCCTGCATGTATTCGCCACCATCGATGCAAGCCTCTGCATTCGAGAGCTCTTGCTTGATTTCCTCGGCATGTTCCAGCAGTTCCGACTCTTCCTCCAAAGCTGCCTGCTCGCCTTCCACGAGCTTCGCCTCCTCCAGTTGGTTATACTGGAAGCGCAGGTAGTCCTCGTCGTCCTTGCTCTGCTTAGCCTTCTCGATGGCCTCTGCCAAAGCCTTCTCAGCTTGGCGGAGTTCCCTGTACTGTTGCTGGTAGTCAGCCAGTCGGTCGGCATTCTTCGCCATCGTGTCGAGGATATTCAGTTGGAAATCCTCCTTGCCGAGCAAGAGGTTCTGATGCTGCGAATGGATGTCGATGAGGCGTTCGCCCAGTTCCTTCAGAGTGGTAAGTCCCACGGGCGAGTCATTGATAAAGGCACGGCTCTTGCCTGCACTCGTCAGTTCGCGCCTGACGATGCATTCCGTTCCGTCGAAATCAAGGTCGTTCTGCTGGAAGAAATCGCCCATACCATATTGCCCTACGTCGAATTCTGCTTCCACCACACAACGCTTTGCCCCAGTCTTGATAGACTTGGTGTCGGCTCTTTGTCCGCACAGGAGTCCGATAGCTCCGAGAATGATGGACTTACCGGCTCCGGTTTCGCCTGTGATGACTGAGAATCCCTTTCTCAGTTCAATATCCAACGACTCAATCAGTGCGTAGTTCTCAATATGTAGCGATTTTATCATTGTTTGTGTTAATGATAGTGTGTCCCATGATTAGGGTGATAATCGCTGCAAAGATAAATCATTTTTCATTAAATCGCTTAAAAATCAAAGCAAAACATTCACAGAACAAAAATATTTAGGTATTTTTGCATCGTTAACTTCATATTTTTAGCTAAAAACCGAAAAGAAATGAGAACAAAAACCATTTTCATCATCGCAAGCATCGCTTTGGCGTCTATGCTTACCCTTTCGTCTTGCTCCACCAAGACGCGTGCCATCAACCAGCTCGAAAACCTCACCTACGACCTCCGCGACAACTGTTCTAACTACAGCATCTCGGACTGGCAGGAGGCCGCCAACCGATATATCGACATCCGTAAGAAAATCAACAAGCACTACAAGGACTACTCCGCCAGCGACAAGGAGCGCATCGGCAAGCTCCAGGGCGAAGCAGCCAACTATGTGGCTAAGGGTGCCAAGTCGAGCCTTATCAGCAACATCGGTGGCATCGCATCCGAACTCAAAGGACTCCTCGAAGGCATCATGGGCCTTGTGGGTAGTGGCTCCGACAAGTGACCATTCCGCATAGTCATTTCCCCATTGGGGATGTACTCGAGCGCGATTGGGGAAGCACTCATGCGCGATTGGGGACGTACTCGAGCGCGATTGGGGATTCACAAACACGCGATTGGGGATTCACAAATGCAGCGAGCCTTCGTTATCGTTCTGCCGAACCTTCGCCGTCGTCTTGCCGAGCCTTCGTCATCGTTCCGCCGAACGTTCGACACTATAGTAGGTCCTCATAAACGGTTCAGCTCCGACGGTGCGAAAGGCCACGGGCAAGGGTAAAATGAACCACCTGATTCCAAGATAGCGGGAAGAGGGGTTTCACTATCAACACTTGAATCATCATATCATTAACTAACATACAATCATTCAACAATATGAAACGAAAACAATCACATATATGCTCTTTAGTAGCGATGTTGATGCTGTCGGTTAATTCTGCATGGGCGCAGTATGTGAAACTCACAGCTCCAGATAGATTAATCCAAGTTAGCAGCATAGAAAACGATACATTAGATAGATTTAACTTCAGATCGTTAGAAAAACCTTCAAATGTAATTAATAATATTGGATGTATAGAATTGTTATCCGTTAATAAACCGCTTTATTTAGGAAACGTCACAGATGCCACACCTCTTGCCTACTCGCTTGCTCTCGGAGGAGGCAGCACAAGAGTATGTGCCCAACTCTCTGTTGACATTTTGAAGAAATACGTAGGTTGCAAAATTACAGGTGTGCGCATTGGATTGGCTAAGATTGCTTCCTTTTCCTCCGTCGAAGGATGGATTTCTGAAGGTCTAAATGTTACACCAACCGTGAATCTTGCTGTTGGCCAAGTCTTTACGTTTGATGAAGGCTGGAACAACATCATTTTCTCGAAGCCTTATACGATTACTGGCAACGAACAAGATTTTTACATGGGCGCTACCTTGACAATGTTAAATAATCAAGGATCAATTTGCACGACTGATGTCAGTTCCGTCAATGGCTTCTTTTACGAATACAATGGTATTTGGTACGACGGCACATATAGTTATGGCACATTGGCCATTATGGTTGTGTTGGAAGGCAATTTGCCCGATGATGTGATAGAGGATACTCCAAGCATTTCATTAGCTCTATCTTGTAATAATAAAGGAAAGGTTATGATTAATGGTGGAGTTCAATTCACGAATAATATGGATGAGGTAAGTGTTTATGATGGCAAGGAAAACACCTTCATTTTCCAACCTAAAGATAATTGTGAGTTAAGGCAGGTGCTGATTGATGGTTTGGATGTAACGCTTTCTGTTGAGAACAACCAATTGACGACGAAGGTGCATGAAGGCTCGAAGATGATAGTGATGTTTGACAAGACGAGTAATGATGTGAATGGCGACGGGCAGGTGGATATCAGCGATGTGGTGAGACTCGTGAATATCATCTTAGGGCAATAGCTACCAATAAAGTGAAAAGTGAATCAGGGATTTAAAGGATTTAAAAGGATTCTTGAACCTATACAGCACAAAGTGCATTGAAAAGTGATAAGTGAAAAATAAAGGATTGTATGATTGCACTACGCTTCACCACCTGCCAGTGCTCTTTACACCCCTTCAGGGTTTCACTATCAAAATTTGAATCATCATATCATTAACTAACATATAATCATTTAAAACAACATGAAACGCTCCGATAATAGAGTCATAGATTTTACTACAGAGGGTTCTCTCGACCTCAATGAAGTGTGGTCGGAAAGTGGTGGAAAGGGCATACATTATCAAGTGACGAGCATCGGGGAAAATGCGTTTGTTTATTGTAGAGGCTTGACCTCCGTTGCTATTCCTTCGAGCGTGACGAGCATCGGGGTGGAAGCGTTCTATTATTGTGAGGGCTTGACTTCCGTTGAATTTCCTTCCAGCTTGACGAGCATCGATCGTAATGCGTTCTATGGTTGTATTGGTTTGACCTCCATTAACCTTCCTACAAAGCTGACGAGCATTGGTTCTAATGCGTTCGGCGGTTGTACTGGTTTGACTTCCATCAAAATTCCTTCGAGCGTGACGAAAATCACTTCTCATGCGTTCTCAGGTTGTAGTAACTTGAACTCCATTGTTGTGGAATCAGGTAATACCTTCGGGCGTGACGAGCATTGGTTATGCTGCGTTCGCAGGTTGTAGTGGCTTGACTTCCATTGCTATACCTTCGAGCGTGACGAGCTTCGGTGAGTTTGCGTTCAGTAACTGTAGTGGCTTGACCTCCATCGCTTTTCATTCAAGCGTGACGCACATTGGCAGGTGGGCGTTCTACAATTGTACTGGCTTGACTTCTGTCACTATTCCTTCGAGCGTGACGAGCATCGGCGAACGTGCATTCATCGGTTGTAGTGGCTTGACCTCCATTGTTGTGGAATCAGGAAATTCCGTTTATGATTCGCGAGAGAATTGCAATGCTATTATTGAAACTGCTTCAAATACCTTGATAGGAGGATGTAATTATACAAAGATTCCTTCGAGCGTGACGAGTTTCGGGAATTATGCGTTAGGTAGTTGTAAAGGCTTGACCTCCATCGAGATTCCTTCGGGCGTGACGAGCATTGGGGAATATGCGTTCGCTTATTGTAGTGGCTTGACTTCCATTACTTCTTATATAACAGATGTGTTTAAGACGGGAAGAAATGCTTTCTCTGGTTGCGACAATGCCACCTTGTATGTTCCAAAGGGTTTGGTAGGTGCTTATCAGTCAACAGCAGATTGGAATAGTATCGAAAAGATTGAAGAAATGCCAGGAATAACGTTGGCGATGGCTTGCAACAATAAGGGTAAGGTAACGGTCAATGGTGGAGTGCAATTCACGAATGATATGGGTGAAGTAAGTGTTTATGATGGTACGGATAACACCTTTGTCTTCACTCCTGAAGAGAATTGCGAGTTGGAACAAGTGCTGATTGATGGACTGGATGTTACACTATCTGTCAAGAACAACCAACTGACAAGCAAGATTCATAATAATTCCAAGATGATTATCACGTTCAGCAAGACGGGTTACGATGTGAATGGCGACGGAGCGGTGGACATCAGCGACGTGGTGAAACTCGTGAATTTTATCTTGGGACAATAAAAGTGAATCAGGGATTTAAAGGATTTAAAAGGATTATTTTTGGGGCGCTAAGCTTGAAATAGAATTTAGAATTTTAAAAAAAATTTTCGTGTCAATTTTAAAAACAATTTCGAGCCGAAGGCGACCCCTATAAAAGTGAAAAGTGGAAAGTGAAAAGTGAAGAATTGAAATAAAGACAGCAAATCATTTTACATCATGAAACGTGGTTCGTACATACTTCTCTTTGCTTTCTTTGTGCTTTGCACATCTGCTGGGGCTATGCATGAAGGGGGACAAACAAACCGCAAGAAAGTGGGGCTGGTGCTGGGAGGAGGCGGTGCGATGGGTGCTGCCGAAGTGGGCGTGCTGAAGGTGATAGAAGAGGTGGGACTGCCCATCGACTATATCGCTGGAACGAGCATCGGCAGTATCATCGGCGGACTCTATTCGGTGGGTTATCGTTCGGCACAACTCGACACGCTTTTCCGCACGCAGGAGTGGCTCAGTCTGCTCACCGACCGTGAGGATTCGCTGAAGAACAGCATCTTCGAGGAGAAGGATGGCACCTACTATGTGTTTGGCTTTCCTATTTCGTCTTCTAAGAAAAAGACCAATGAGCCGGGCAAGTTCGGAGCACTGAAGGGCGATAGGATTACGGACTATCTGCATCGTTGGTTGGTGAATTCCCCTTCGGGCTATTTCCGCAGTTCGTCCAAAGGTGCTTCAGGTTCCGCTCTTCACATTTCCGACTCCACCGACTTCTCGCGACTACCTATTCCGTTCCGCTGTGTGGCGTTCGATGCGAAGAAGATGAAGGAAGTGGTGTTCACGCATGGCAGCATTTCCACTTGTATGCGCGCGAGCATGGCAATTCCTGGGGCATTCAAACCTGTGCGAATGGGTGAACAGATGCTCTACGATGGCGGTTGCATCAACAACCTGCCTGTGGATGTGGTGCGGGCAATGGGTGCCGACATCGTGATAGCCATCGACTTGAACCAGACGCAGCACGAGAACCGCGACATCAGTCTGGAGGAGATGTTTGGCATCACGGGCATCCTCGATTGGCTTGTCTCCCGTCCCGACTGGAAGCGATATAATGCCAACCGTGAAGCTGCCGACCTGCTCATCAATCCTCCGCTTGAAGGCTACGACGTGCTGTCGTTCTCGAAAGCGAAAGTGGCTGAAATGCTCAAAATAGGCGAATCCACCGGAAGAAAATTCCGTTCACAGCTACTCGAAATCAAAAAGCGGGTGATGGAATAGGGAGGGAAACGATAACGATAACGAAGACGAAAACGATGGCGATGACCTGAGGATGGATAGAAAAATGTATTTCGTTTTTTCTTCTGTCTTCACGAAAAATGTGTATATTTGCAATCTTCTGTTAAACAATCAAATAAAACTCACACAATATGTCCGACACAAAGAAAATGGAAGTAAGGCTTGAATACCTAAAGAAAGTGAATTATGCCATGGTGCACAACGGCAAGAGTTGTGTGGAATGGTGCGACTTGACCAACCTGAGCGACGTGGGGTTGAAAGACGTGGTGGTGAAGATCAGTGGCGAACTGCTGCATGATGCAGTGGGCGGTGCCAGTTGGATTGATTCGGGTTGCACGGTTCACATCACAGACCTGAAGGTGAAGCCTGATGCTGCCAAGTTACTGGCGCTGACTGAAAGTATCGAAACAAGCTTGACACTGGAAGTGAGCGTGGGAGACGAAGTGCTGCTGAAGGAGAACTACAGCGTGGAACTGCTGCCGATGGACTACTGGCAGGGCATGGCGGTGAAGCCAGAACTGCTCTCGGCTTTCGTCACTCCTAACACACCCGAAATCAGTTCGGTACTGGTGGATGCAGCGAAGGTGTTGGGCAGGTTGACGGGAAGTGATGCGCTCGACGAATACCAAACGCAGGACCCGAACCGCGTGCGTGCCATTGTGGGTTCGGTGTATGAGGCTTTGGCAGGACGTGGCATCATCTACAACACTCCTCCAGCTACGTTTGAGGACGGACAGAGGATTCGTTTGGTGAGTCAGGTGCTGAACGACAAGATGGGCACGTGCCTCGACACCACGCTGCTCATGGCTTCGTGCTTGGAGGCTTGTGGTGTGCACCCTATCCTGGTGCTGATGAAAAGCCATGCCTTCGTGGGTGCTTGGCTCATTGACTCCTACTATAGCCATTGTGTGGGCGACGATTCATCGTTCTTGCTGAAGAGTTCGTCGGACGGCATCAACGAGATTGTGCTGTTGGAAACTACCTACATCACGGGTGCACAGAAGGTGAGTTTCGAGGATGCCGTGCTGAAGGCAGAGAACACGCTGAAGCAGAACGGAAAGGATTTCGAGATGTTTGTCGATGTGGCTCGTTGCCGCTTGGAGCATATCCGTCCGTTGCCACAGGTGAAGGACGGGCAAATCGTTGTGGATGAGGGCAATTACAAAGTGGATACGCCGAATGTGGATGCTCGCATCACTTACGAACAGCCAGGCGAGGACGGGAAGCAGTTGACACGCCAGCAGGTGTGGGAGCGCAAATTGCTCGACTTCACTCTACGCAATTCCCTGCTGAATATGAAGGTGAAGGGCAAGGTGATTCCGTTTGTTTCATACAATATCGACCAGTTGGAGGACCACTTGCAGGCAGGCGAGGACTATTCCATTGCCGAGTGTCCGACCGACATGAAGAATGTGCAGGCTGTGGATGCATCGGGCGTGTTTGATTCTTCGCTCTACAAGAAGGAGTTGGAGGAGGTGGTGTCTGATGGACTGAAGCACAACATCCTCTATGCCTATCAGAAGAAAGGCGACTTGGAGAGCGACATCAAAGGACTGTTCCGTGCGTCGCGAACAGCACTTGAGGAGAACGGTGCCAACACGCTGTTCCTGGTGTTGGGACTCCTGAAATGGTTTGAAACCGAAAAGAGTGTGAAGCCGCTCTATGCACCGATTCTGCTCTTGCCTGTAGATATCGTGAGGAAGTCGAGCACACGCTATGTGATTCGCACTCGCGACGAGGACATGATTCTCAATACGACGTTGGTAGAATATCTGCGTCAGCAGTTCGGCATCACCATTTCGGGACTGAATCCGCTGCCTACGGACGACAGTGGCATCGACGTGAAGCAGGTGTTTGCAGCCATCCGCAATTATATTAAGGAGAAGTCGCGCTGGGATTTGATAGAGGAATCCGTGCTGGGACTCTTCTCCTTCAGCAAGTTCGTGATGTGGAACGACATCCACAATGGTGCTACCAAGATGATGGAGAACGGCATCATCCAAACACTCGTGACAGGCAAGCTCTCGCTCACCGAAGACGAACTGAAGGAGGTGGATGCCCGCGAGATAGACAAGACAAAAGAACCAAAGACCTTTGCCGTGCCACTCGATGTGGACAGTAGTCAGTTGGAAGCCGTGATTGAGTCGGGCGAAGGCAAGAGTTTTATCCTCTATGGTCCTCCAGGCTCGGGAAAGAGTCAGACCATCACGAATATGATTGCCAACGCGCTCTATCATGGCAAGCGTGTACTGTTCGTGGCCGAGAAGATGGCGGCACTCGAAGTGGTGCAGAAACGATTGGCTAAGGTGGGTGCAGGTCCGTTCTGCTTGGAGATGCATTCCAACAAGGCGACTAAGACACATTTCCTCAGTCAGATGGAGCGCACGATGGACATTGCCCGTCAAGCTACCCCAGAGGAGTACGAAGCCACATCGAAGAAGCTTTACGAACAGCGTCAGCAGCTCATCGGCTATATGGAAGCTTTGCATCAGAAGCATGACAATGGCCTTTCGCTCTACGACTGCATCAGCCAGTGGCTTTCGATTAAGGGAGCATCGTTGGAGTTGCCAAGTCAGAAGAATACGAAGTTCAGCATGAACAAGAGTGACCTCATGACCTACGCAGAGCAGCTGGAAGCCCTCGATGCTGTGTTCGACATGACGGGGCATCCATCTGAACATCCACTGAAGGAACTCGACATCGTGGATACCAGTGTGGGTGTGGCTGCCAAGTTGAAGGACTGGATTTCCGAGGCTCGTGAGGTGCTCAATGCCTTCGGTGGTTCGGCAGAGACCGTTAGTCAGTTGAAGGACATCGCCGAAAAGAAGCAAGCGGTGGATGCTGCAGCTGCCCTCGTGACGAAGGACTACGACAAGGGCGTGCTCACGGAGAATGTGAAGGCACTGCAAAGCGAATGGGATGAGGTGGAGCACAAGAACTTCCTCTCGAAGATGTTTGCCAAGAAGAATGTGCTCAACAAGGTGAAGCCTTACAAGGGCAATGTGGAGTGGGATGACATTCCAAAGCTCACGCAGTTGCTGACGAAATACCAGGAGGCCAAGGAAATGCTCAGTGGTGTGACGAACATGCCTGAGAAGGACTTGCAACAGGTGATGACCGTGGTGGAGGCGCTGAAGCAAGTGGGGGTGGCGAAGGAGTCGCTCACAGTGGGCGAGATTCGTTCACTGCTCGACACTTGGAGTGCCAACACGCAGAAGGCACACGACTGGAGCCTTTGGACCATGAAGAAGCGGGAACTGCAAGCGGAAGGACTCGACTGTGCCATTCAGCACATCATGTCGCAGGCTTGCAACGGCACACAGACAGCCAAGGCATTGCTTAAGGCTGTGTATGAGCGGCAGGCCATCGAGATGATTGACAAGGAACCGCAGTTGCAGACTTTCAACGGTTTGCTCTTTGAGCAGATGATTGAGAAGTATCGCAGCATGGCGAAGGAATTTCAGGAACTCACGAAGAAGGAACTCTATGCTAAGCTCGCTTCCAAGATTCCGAATATCACGCTGGCGGCAGCTTCCACCTCCGAAGTGGGCATCCTCAAGAAGAATATCGGTTCGAAAGGACGAGGCATGACCATCCGTCAGATTATCGACCAGATACCAACCCTCCTGCCTCGTCTTTGCCCATGCATGCTGATGAGTCCTATCAGCGTGGCACAGTACATCGACTTGGCCAGCGAGAAGTTCGATATCGTTATGTTCGACGAGGCTTCGCAGATGCCGACGAGCGAGGCCGTGGGTGCCATTGCTCGTGGTAAAGCACTTGTCTGTGTGGGCGACCCAAAGCAGATGCCGCCAACGAGTTTCTTCCAAACCAGCACCTTCGACGAGGAGAATGCTGCCTTCGACGATATGGAGAGCATCCTCGACGACTGCATTGCCATGTCGATGCCTTCGCGCTACCTCACATGGCACTATCGCTCGAAGCATGAGAGCCTTATTGCATTCAGTAATTCACAGTATTACGACGGCAAGCTCTTCACCTTCCCATCCGTCGATGACCGCCAGTCGAAGGTCACCTACGTGCCTGTGGAGGGAACCTACGACATGGGCAAGACTCGCTGCAACAAGTCGGAGGCCGAGGCCATTGTGATGGAAGTGATTCGCCGATTAAGCGATGCCGAGCTGTCGAAGCGCTCCATCGGTATCGTTTCCTTCAGTAAGGTGCAGCAGGACCTCATCGAGGACTTGCTCGAAAAAGAACTCGCACAGCATCACGAACTGGAGGCGAAGGCATACGAGGCCGAGGAACCTATCTTCGTGAAGAACCTCGAGAATGTGCAGGGCGATGAGCGCGATGTCATTCTCTTCTCCGTGGGCTATGGACCTGATGAGAACGGTAAGGTGTCGATGAACTTCGGACCGCTGAACAACGTGGGTGGAGAGCGCCGACTCAACGTGGCCGTGTCGCGTGCCAGATACGAGATGATGATTTTCTCTACGCTCCGACCAGAGCAAATCGACCTGAACCGCTCGGGTGCCAAGGGTGTAGAAGGACTGAAACGCTTCCTTGAGTTTGCACAAACGGGACGCATTGCCGTTCTGAGTTCCAATGCCAAGAAGGATGTCGAGGACATGAGTTCTGCACTTGTGGATGCCGTGGCCAAGCAGGTTGAAGCTATGGGCTACAAGGTGGATAAGCAGGTGGGCCGTTCCAACTTCAAGGTAGATATCGCCGTGGTGAATCCAAAGGACGAAGGCACCTATCTGCTCGGAATCATGTGCGACGGCAAGACTTACTTCGAGACGAAGACGGAGCGCGACCGCGAGATTTGTCAGCCAAGTGTACTGAAGATGCTCAATTGGAATGTGATGAAGGTGTGGTCGGTGGATTGGTTCCTCAATCGTGAGGCTGTCGTGAAGCGCATCAAGGCGAGAATTGACGAACTGCTCAATCCAACGCCTCCAGCTGAAAAGAAAGAGGAAGAAGCTAAGGTTTCTCAGAGCATCAAGGCCAGCAGCAATACAGCTGAAGTGAAGAAAAGCTCTGAGTCCTCCGAGAATTCCCAGTCTTCTCCGTCCACTGCAAAGCCTGAAACTGTCAGAAAAACCGCTCCAACCGCGCCCATCGACCACAATCAGGAGTACAAGCAAGTGAAACTCACCAAGGTGAAAACGGGTATCCCCGTGACTGAAATGATGGCCAAGCACGAGAGCATGGTGAAGAAACATCTGTCCGAAATGCTCTCCATCGAACAGCCTGTCACCCTCAACTGGTTGAGCCGACGTATTGCCGAGCATTGGGAGGTGAGCAACTCGGCTGCGCTGAAGAAGTGGATTAGCCAATTGGTGGTGACCATCCCAGGTGCTTACACCGACGCCATCAACAAGAACGAGAATCCTATCTATTGGTGCGACTTCGAGGACTCCATAGGTTACGACAAGTACCGCAAGGACTCGGAGCGTGCTATCGACGAAATCCCACTGGTCGAGGTGATGAACGCCATGAAGGAATCCGTGGAGCAGCAAGTGGCAGTGCCTGTCGATGACCTCGTTAAGCAGGCCACTAAGATTTTTGGATTCACTCGCACCACACCGAAGATTCTTGCCATAGCCAACAAGGCCGTGGAGATGATGAAGAAACTCAGTTGGATTACCGTTGATGAAAACGGAATCGCGAAAATGGAATAATAAAAAAACGAAGACGAAAACGATAACGAAAACTGCCTTCCGGATGGTAAAAGCCTTCGTTTTCGTTATCGTCTTCGTTAATTAAAGCTTATGACAACCCTATATCTTTTGCGGCATGGAGAGACGGAAGAGAATGTGAAGCACATTCTTCAAGGATGCATGCCGGGCATGTTGACCGAAGTGGGGCGTGAGCAGGCGAGGGAAGCTGCTCGCGAACTCTGTGCCGTGGATTTCGATGCGGTGCTTTCAAGCGATTTGAAACGCGCTACGGACACAGCAGACATCATCCTTGAAGCAATGAAAGAACGGGGAAAGTCGCTCAGTGTGTTACAAACTAAATTGCTGAGGGAGAGGGATTGGGGCTCGGCCACAGGCATGGTAGTGGATGGAGTCCACAAGATTGTCATTCCCCCCGATGCGGAGAGCGTAAAGACCATGAAGCATCGTTCGCGTATCTTTCTCGATTTTGTTAGAAAGACATATCATAACAAGACTGTTTTGGCCGTTAGTCACGGACTGATGTGCCGATGCATACAGGCAGTGCATCGGGGAGTGGAAATACAAAATGTGGAGAAAATGGTGAATGCGGAAACGAGAATCCTTCAACTGGATTAGTGTGCTATGGATACTACCAAATAGGCCAAGATGACATAGCGAAGGAATTTCCCGATGGTGGAGGTGAGCAGTACGATGAAAGGATTGGCTCGCATCACACCCAGCACCAGACAAATCACGGTCCCAATGGCAGGGAGAAAGGTGAAGAAGCCCATCAGTCCCCCGAATCGTCGCACGAGGTAGTTCACACGCTCCACGCCACTCTGCTTCAGATGAATGTGCTTTGCAATGGTCTGAGGATTACCCAAGCGACCAATATAATAGTTGAACATGGCGCCCGCCACGTTCCCTACGGTGCCCCAAACCACGGTGAGAAACGGGTTCATGGTGGATGTGGCAAGTAGGGCTCCCATCACCACTTCGGAATTGAAAGGGACGAACGTTCCCGCCAGGAATGCGGCTATGCACATCCCTGCGTATCCGTACTGTATAAGAAATTCGTTGAAGGCTTCCATCTGAAAAAACTACATGAAGCAAATGACCGCAGCAAGCAGCGTGAGAAGGATGGTGATGATGTTCTGCACCTTACCATAGGACAGGGCGATGAAATGGCCGCCGAGCATGGAGGTGTGGACGATGCAGAAGGGGATGATAAGATTGAAATACTGTGGTTGGAGCAGGAGCCAAACGAAGGAGACGGCTCCCAAGAGCGACACAGCATAGTAGTTGCAGCGGATGCGAGTCTTGTCGAGGTGTTTTTTCCGATAGAAGTCCCAAGCACCGAGCAGGAAAAACAGAAGAGTGAACCCACCCACGAGGTTCTGTTTCTGGGTAAGTACGGAGTAGTCAGGCCACTCGATGGTGATAATGTCGGCGAAGTGGTGGGTGAACAGGGGCAGGTTGTTGGTGATGTAGGCGTAGGTGACGAGGAACCAATAGGGAGTGATGATGCCGAGCAACGATGCCACCCAACTGCGGAACGTCATGGCACGAAGCATAGCCTGCACCACCCAGTAGAAAGGTATGAGATAGAGTATTTGTGGAAAGAGGTAGGATGCCAGTCCGACGAACAGAAACTCAAGGAAGATGCGTGTGGTGGTGTAAGGGCGCTGATAGGACGCGAACATGGGGAAATAGGAGGCCACCGCACAGATGAGCATCAAATGAGCGGGACTCAGATGATGGAGCATGGAGGCGGCTGCGCACAGCATCACCAAGCAGGTACTGAGCATTCGGCTACTGATGCGCAGGAGGGCATAGCGATTGTTCAGTGCTGCCATCAGATATACAGCCAAGGCACACAGCAAGAACCCACCAATTAAGGTGAGCGAAAAAGGGCTTTGGGCTGCTTGGTTTTTATCGATGAATTCGTGCACCACCCACACGATTGCTGCAAAGATGGAGACAACGACGAGGGTGAAGCGATTGGATGCGATTTCTTTCTGAAACAAAGTATTATAGGTTTAGAATCACAGGTCCGCACCGATGTCGCTGCGGAAATACTTCTTCGTGAATTGAATTTTCTGTGCCTCCTGGAAAGACTTCTGAAGGGCTTCGGCCTTGTTGGCACCATACGAACTAACAGCAATGACGCGGCCTCCGTTGGTGACGACTTGACCGTCCTTGAGGGCGGTGCCTGCATGGAATACGATGGAATCCTTCACGTCGTCGATACCTGTGATAGGATAGCCCTTGTCATAGTGCTCAGGATATCCTCCCGACACGAGCATCACGCACACGGCTGAACGGTTGTCGAACTCAATATGCTTCTCAGCAAGATTGCCTTCTGCCACCCCTTCGAGCAAATCGACGAGGTCGCTCTTGATGCGGAGCATAACCGTCTCGGTCTCGGGGTCGCCCATGCGAACATTATACTCAATGACCATAGGGTCGCCTGCCTTGGCGCAGGAGTAGTCGCGATCTACACGGATGAGTCCGAAGAAGATGAAACCCTTATAGTCGATGCCTTCTGCGGCCAACCCCTGCACGGTAGGACGAATGATGTTGTCCTCCACCTTCTGCATGAATTCCTTGTCGGCAAACGTCACAGGGGAAACGCTTCCCATGCCGCCCGTGTTCAGACCTGTGTCGTGCTCACCGATGCGCTTGTAGTCCTTTGCCTCAGGCAGAATCTTGTAGTCCTTGCCGTCGGTCAGTACGAAGACGGAGCACTCGATGCCAGTTCCTTCTTTGCCTCGTCGAGTGTAGGCAGGATGAGGACTCCCTTACCAGCGCAGAGACCATCAGCCTTCAGCACGTAAGGCGGTTGCAGCGTTTCGAGGAAGCGAAGTCCTTCTTCGAGCGTTTCGCCCGTGAAAGAGCGATAGGCCGCTGTTGGCACACCATGACGCTGCATGAATTCTTTGGCAAATTCCTTCGAACCTTCGAGGACTGCACCCTGCTTGGAAGGACCAATCACAGGAACCGACTTCAATTGCTCGTCCTGCTTGAATTCGTCGTAGATACCGTTCACGAGTGCGTCTTCAGGACCTACCACCACCATGTCGATGCCTTACTCCAGCACAAACTGTTTGATGCCGGCGAAGTCGTCAGCCTTGAGGTTTACGTTTTCGCCCTCATTGGCAGTACCAGCATTTCCTGGTGCGATATAGAGTTTGTCGATTTTTGGACTCTGAGCAATTTTCCAAGCCAGTGCGTGCTCTCTGCCGCCACTGCCCAAAAGAAGAAGTTTCATTAGAGTTAAAAATTAAAAGTTAAAATTATAAGAAACCACCTTAAATTCGGCGTGCAAAGGTAGCAATAATATAATTAAGAATGAAGAATGAAGAATGAAAACTGCGATGCTTTTGGGCATTTTCATTCTTCATTTAATCAAAAGGTGATGGCTGTGCCGAGGATGAAGTTGGTGCCCAAGGCGCGATAACCGTAGTAGGCATCATACTTCTTATTGAGGAGGTTGTCGCCACGCAGATAGAAGGAGAGTCGACTATTGCTGTGCCAACGACTTAGCGGCATGGTGTAGGTGAGCGATGAGCCTAAGTTGAACGCGTGAGGGCGCTTGTATTCAATGTCATCGTCATGGCTGTAGGTTTGTGCAGCGATGTCGAAGCCGAAGCGCAAACCCTTCACGAGTCGATAGATGGCAGCTGCTTGAAGTTCGAACTTAGGTCGCCAAGGCATCACGTCCTTGTAGCCTGCGTTGTCGTCCTCGATGCTCCATCTGTTGTAAGCAGCTTTTGCTTCGACGTTGAAGATGTCCTTGTAGTCGTAACGAGCTTCGGCATTGAGATGAAAGCGTTTGCCATTGGCTGCAAAGATTGGAGTAGCGACATTGTTGCTGTAGTTGTCGTTCTTGAGCCAGAGGAAAGGAACGACGTATGCCAATTCAGCACGGTTCTTCGACACATCATAACCGCCGTAGAGTTTTGCTGTAATTCCGTCGAGCGGTCTGAGGATGATGCCGATTGTTCCGCGGAACGTGTCGAATTGGTTTTGGAATTGTGGCCCCACCAAGTAGTCGTTTTTCAAGGTGTAGAAGTCGCTCAAAGTCCAGTAGGGCGACATCTGTGCGAAGTGGCGGAAGTCGTTGAGCACCTCTCCACCTGTAATGCTGGCAAACACGTCAGCATTCTCGCCAAAATGGTAAGTGGCATGCACGTCGGGAGCAAAGCGCGTCTTGTACTGATAGCCAAAACTGCGGTGGATGATGGCTCCGATGTGCAGGTTGATGTCGTCGTTCGAGAAGTCGAAATGAGGTTTGGCGGTGAAAGAGTTGTTAGTGTCGAACGCATCCATCGTATAGCTCATGCAACGAACGGCGAGGTCGAGTCCGAAGGCGTTGTTGTCGTCGATTTTGAAACTTTCCGAAGAACTGAACCTCCTGATTCTTATCGTTGGATTCGTACATATTTGCCAGATATGCCTGTTTGAAATAGCTGTAGCCCAACTTACCACCAATGCTGAATTGTCCAAAGCTATAAGGAGTGATGGCAGCGCTCATGTCGAAGAGCCAGTTGTGCTGTTTGTCACTCTGAACATCACTGATGTTAAAGTTCTTCATGCTCTCAAAAGGCTGATAGTTGAACACCTGACTTTCCATGTTCCCGTTGAGCAGAAGCGACGATTGGTGATTGAATTTGTGCTCAAATCCCACCGATGCACGAGTAGTGTAGAAACGCTGTTTCCAGTCGAAGTCATCGAGCTTGTAGTGTTCCACCTTGCCGTTGTGTCCCCGAAGGGATATATCCACATCAAGCAGGTTGTCGCTATTGAATCGGAAACCGTATGCAGCTCGTGCGTTGAGGATTTCCATGTTGCCACCCGCGATGGTGGCAAATCCGCGTGGCGCACCTTCTATCTGTGCGTCGCCCGATGCAGCCCAAGCAGGTTGGAACACAAACGAGCGAGTAGGGATGGAGGTGTTCGCATAGTTCACGTTGTAATGCTTTGTGGTGGTTTCTTCTATGTCGGGCAGGACATTGATTTTGTTGGCATCCTTCACTACAGGCTTGTAGGAGTTTTCCACCTCCACCACGTTGTCGAGCTGTGCATGGCTCGCCGTGAAGTGGAATGCAAAAAGGAGGATGATAAGGGATGGATATTTCATGATTTTTGGGAGGTTTTTTGGGTATTTATGGGAATGATGGGATGAATGAGATTATGGAAGTCGGCGTTTATTGTGGCAGACGCCAGACGGACTTTGTTCCTCATCCCTATCGGTGTATTTCACATATCTTATATATGAATCTGTCAAACAAAACTCTTTTCCCTTTAAAATCTCCATTGGTGAACCCCATCATTACACGGAGATATATTGGAGTACGGTGCCCGTTTTCTATATGTTGTTTCAAATTAATGACACAATGATATTCTTCTCCTATTCTTATAACATCTTCATATGTGAATTTCTCTGGCAATGACTTCTGTATGTTCTCCATGTCTTGGGCTACTTGAAGTTTATTGTCCTCCGTGACTTCATAAAAAACCATATAAGTTTCATATGTATATTTTGGCACTTTTAGAAATTTCAAAAAAGACTTGTATTCCTTCGGATAACTTTTGATGCTATTGTTTAAGACGATTTTCGATTCTTCATCAAGAGAACTGCACCAAGCCTTATTGAAATATTTAAACCTATTTCGTCTTATTGGTTTGCCTTCATAATCGCAGAACAGTTTATATTCCACCACGGAAAGAAGATAGTCACCTACCTTTTTCCCCTCAGGAATATCTTCAAACTCTTCATAATAAAAATCATGAATTCTTTCTGCAATAGCAATCCCTTCGAGGGCACAAAACCATTCGCCAATTGCTATTTTTTTTTTAGTATCCATATTTCTGATGATATTTAATGTGATTTGAATGTTCCATGAATTCAATCGTTCTTGGATCTGTCATCTTGTCAGGATGTAGTGCAACACTTTTTTTATGATGACCGTCATGGATGTGAACTGACCAATGAGTGTGTCGTACACGCGTGCTCCATAGTCATAGAGGTTCAAGCCATGCATCAAGTCTAATTCCTTGCCGTTGTATTTAAACGGAATGGGAAAGAAAAACATTCTACATTCTTCATAGCCTTTCTAACTAATCCCCTCGCCCTTTGGAGAGGGGTTGGGGGTGAGGCTTTTTTCATTCTTCGTTTTTCATCTTGGCCAGTCTTTCTTCAATCATGCGGTTGATTTCCTCGCTCTCTGTGTAGTTGCTCTTGAGCGAGAGGAGGTATTGATTGGCTTCGATGCTGCGGTCGGTGGCCACATACACGTCGGAGAGGAGGATGAAGGCACGGGCAAGCCAATAGCTGTGAGTGGTGCCCGAGTCGATGAATTTCGACAGGATAGTTTCAGCACCTTCGTATTGCTGCGTGTCGTAGGCATATTGAGCCAGTTCCACGGTGCCTTGGGCGCCATAGACCGTGCGGGTATCCTCTGCCAAGAGTTGGTAGTCGGCCACGGCTGCATCCGAATTGCCCTGGCTCATGTAAGTCTGTGCACGAAGCAGTCGAGCCTCGGCTTGCACGTCGGGCGACACCTTCGAACCGTCTTGCAGCATCTTGTTGGCTACGTCCATCACTGCCTCCTTGTTCTTGGCATTGGCAGCACTATGCAATTCGCCCGTCAGTGCCCTGAGTCGCACATCGGCATTCTGCGTCTGTGCTTCCAGTTGTTGGTAGTAGGTCAGAGCCTGGTCGTGGTTGCCGTTGGTAGTGGCTTTCAGTGCCGCTTCTTCCGTCATCTGGTCGAGTTCGTCGGCACTGAGCGTCTTGCCCGTTTGCTGCGCCAGTGCTGCATAGTCGTTCACGCGTCCCTGGTCAGTGTAGATGTCCTTCAGGTTTGCGAGAGCTGTCTGTGCCTCTTCCGTATTAGGATAGTCCTGAATCACCTTCTTGTAGGCATTGATGGCTGCGTCGGCTTGCTGGTTTTCGTAGTAAATCATACCGATTTCGTTGCCTGCCTTACGAGCGTTGGCACTCTGCGGATATTTCTGAATGAGCGAAGTGAAGCAATCCATGGCCTTCTGCTTTTCACCTGTCTGCACGTAAGCACGTCCTTGCTCGAAGAGGGCATCCGAACCATATTCCGACTGGTTGTATTGGTTGCCCAGTTGCCCGAGCAGTTCCACCTTCTTGTCGTAGTTGCCTCGGAGGCCGCTGATGAGAGCCTGCTGAAGCAGACTGTAGTCACCGTTGGTGCGGTCGGTGTCGAGTGCTTTCTGGTAGGAGTTGTAGGCTGCGTCGTAGTTGCGATTCGAGAACTGGCAGTCGCCAATGCGGTTATAAGCATCGGCACGGAGCGACTTCTCGTTGCTCAGACTGGCAAGAGCCGATTCGCTGCTACCTACAAACTGTTCGAAGTAAGGCTGTGCTTCGTTGTATTTCTGCTGTTTGAAACTGGTGTAGCCAAGCGTATATTTTGCCAAGGCTTGGTTCTTCACGTTGCTCGACTTCATGGAGAGATAGTGCTTCAGGTCGGTGTCTGCCAACGAATAGTCCGCCAGTCGGTATTCCGATTCGCCCTTCCAGTAGTACGCCTCTGCGTTGTCCTTTGTGCGGATACTTTGCAGCATGAAGTCCTGAGCGCTTTGGAAGTCGCCATCGGTGAATCGCAGCACACCCAAGTTGTAGAGCACTTTCTGCTTGGCCTGTACGATTTCAGGGCTTGGATTCTTGATTTTATTGATGGAGGCGAGGGCAGCAGGATAGTTTTTCGAAGTGAAATACACTTCAGTGAGGTGCTGGCTCACCTGATTCTTGTATTGTGAGTTAGGGAATTTGTTGAGGAAGTTCTCAAACGTGGAAACCGACTCGCCAAAACCCATCGTGGAACCGTCGTGGAGCAGCAATGCATAATTGTAGAGCGCTTCTTCCTGCACCTGCGAGTCGAAGTCCATTTCCGAAGCCTGCTGGAATGCCATGCGTGCTTGTGCCTTGTTCTGCAAGTTGATGTAAGAGATGCCTGCATGGAGCCATGCGTTCTGGCTCATGGCATCGCGCTCACTGCCTGCACTCGTACTCAGTGCCGTTGCTGCCTGACCGTACGCCTTGGTATGGAAATAGCTCATGCCGAGCTTGTAGAGGGCTGTGCGCTTAGGACTCTGTTCCTCATCGACGTATTCCTTCAGTTTGATGATGGCGTTGAAGTAGTCGCCCGTGTCGAAGAGTGCTTCGCCCTCGATGCGTGCTGCCTCGCGCGACAACTCCGTGTTGCCATATTGCTGATTGTACGTGCGAATTTTGCGGAGGGCATCCTGACTTTGACCTAACTGCTCATAGCAGTCTGCCATATAGACGGGAGCCACCTTCTTGTAGTCGTAGGTATTCTCCACGGCTTCGAAGTTAGGCAGTGCCTCAGCGTATTTTCCTTTGGCATATTTCACGTAGCCCGTGTAGTAGAGCACATCCACCTCATGCGACTTCTTGCCTTCCAGTCCACGCAGTATCTGTTCTGCCACGTCGATGTCGCCCGTATTGATGTAGGCAATAGCCTCGTACAGACGAGCCTCTATCGACTCCTCTTCGGGCACATTTGCGGCAGTTTGTTCGTGGTAGAGGGTAAGCGCCTCACGGTATTTCTTTTGTCGCACCAGAATGTTGGCGCGGATGAGGCGCAAACGGTCAGCGTAAGGGTCCAGTCGGTTGGTTTTCAGGAATTGTTCTATCTTCTCGTCCGTTCCCGATTCGTTGAGATAGTAGTCACAAATCAGTTTTTCGCCCTCCTCTGGAGAGTTCTTCAACAGAAGGCTGGCTGCATAGTAGTGCCCTTCGTCGAGCAACCGACGTGCCTCTTCCTGTCGGAGCGAGTTGGCGTTGGGGTCGGCATGGTGCTGAGCCTGTCCGAGCATCGGACTGACTGCCAAAAGCAGAGCGATGTAGTGTTTCCTGTTCATGTTTTATCGTGTTTTCGTGTTATCGTCTTCGTTATCTTTCGTTTTCGTGTCGTCTCCGTTTCTCTTCAAGGAATCGTTGAAAAGCGATTTGTGCAGAGTGAAGGCCGAAGTCTTCCACCTTGATGTTCTCAGGCTTCTCCCACCAGCAGGCAGCCACATCGTCGTGGGCGCTCAGCGGTGCATCCGACGGGATGAACACGCGGAAGACGCAGTCGCAAGAGTGGATGACCATGCCCGAATAGAGATAAGTGTTTGGCAGAGAAAACAGAATCTTCAAATTGCTCCCATCATTCCCATCCCCAGAGTAACTACTCCCCTCGCCCTTAGGAGAGGGGTTGGGGGTGAGGCTTTGTCTTTTCCATCCCGTTTCCTCTTCTATTTCTCTCACTACAGCTTCCTCGAATCCCTCGCCTGGATCCACGAATCCACCGATGAAATCGAGCGTTCCCTTCGCTGGTTCTTCTCCGCGCCTTGCCACGAGCAATTCGCCTTTCTCATTTTCGATGATGGCAATGACGGCAGCCGCAGCATTGAAGTAATACGTGAAACCGCAGTCCTCGCAGCGCTTCGACTTGAAGTCGTGCTCCACGAATCGTTTTGAGCCACACTCAGGGCAGTAATTCCATTGTTGCAGGTAGTGCATACCTTTGTCGTGATTTATCTCTTGAAAACGTTTTCGATTGCGAAGATACAAAAAAATACTCTTTCAAGAGTATGTAAGACGTTTTTTTATTGTAACTTACGAAAAATTAAGACTTTTTAGTTCATTCTTTCAGAAGCGATTGTGTGGACAAACCCAATCGTTCATTTGAATCAACTAGTTGCCCGAACCTTCGCCAGCGTTTCGCCGAACCTTCGGGAAAGTTCTGTCGAGCCTTCGCTGGAATTCTTTTGAGCCCTCGCCAAATCAGTAAATCCCTTATTCCGCTTGAGTACGTCCCCAATCAAGCATCAGTCAATCCCCAATAGCGCAAGAGTATGTCCCTTGTCGCATAATGAGTTAGACCAATAAATAATCCTTCCAATTCCTTACATTTTTCCTGTTTTGAGGGATTTTACACCTAAAAAGACTAAAATTTATCTTTATTTTTGTTAAATCGACTGATTATTACTAACTTTGCACCGAAAACCTTTATTCCCTATTATTTTTTTTCTAAAAACAAATTGACAATGAAAAAGATTTTAGTTATGGTTGTAGCAACTATTTTTGCTACAGTAAGTGCAAATGCACAGAACATTCGTCACGACAAAGGTACGTTCACTGTACAGCCAATGATTGGTATGAGTGTTGGTTCAATGGGTGGCAAGATGGAAGTCCGTTTTAATCCTGCAAAACAGACCAGTGTACAGGTTGAAGACCAGCTGCGTGGTGGTTTCATTGGCGGTGTTGAGGCTGAATATTACATTCTGGACTGGTTGTCTGCATCGGCTGGTGTTAACTACGCTCAGCAGGGTTGGCGCATGAAAGATAAGGTTAGTGGTGATAAGTGGGACATGAATCTCGACTATCTGAACATTCCAGTTTTGGCTAACTTCTATGTAGGTAAGGGTTTTGCTCTGAAGGCTGGTGTTCAGCCAGGATTCTTGCTCAATGCGAAGGAGGATGGTTATGATGTGAAGAAAGGTATCAAGAGCTCAAACTTCTCTATTGCTTATGGTCTTTCTTACGAGTTCAAGAATGGTATTACTCTCGACTGGCGTGCTGCTATTGGTATGACTACCGTCAACAAGAACAGTGATGAGAACAATAAGTTCCGCTCCAACTGTGCTACTCTGACCGTAGGTTATAAGTTCAGCCTCTAATAGCTCATTATTATTCTTAATACATAAAAAACTCGCAATCGCAGATTCTTATGCGATTGCGAGTTTTTTTGTTGTTATCCACTGAGTTGTTCTTCTTTGGGAGTGAAGATAGGGAAAGGGGATAGATGAAAAATGAAAAAAGATGAAGATTTTTTTTGTTTTTCTACCCCCTCTTTCAAGAAAAGCGATATAATTGCAAGTGATTGGTCTTTCTCATGCTGGCACCTTTCTGAAAACTAAATACTTGGTGGTTGGAAATCAGAAAAGTCTAACAATCTCTCTCTTTTTGTAGCAGCCCACACGTTGGAATGAATGGGTGGGTTAGGACCACGAATGTATTTCTCAGCAGAGTGTTATTATCATTTTTGTCTTTAACTATTATTATCTCACTTGATTTTTTATGAGCAACCATCTAAAAGAGAACGAATACGACGAACTACTTCAGACAGTGGCTAAGTGTGCTGAGCAGAAGGAAGGGCTTGACACATTGATTGACAGTTTTTCACTGGTTCCAGTTGACGCACCTGCGTATTTGACGAAAGAACCACAGATTGCGGTACAGGTGGAGGGACTGCGGAAGGGAGAAAAGTACTGGAATGCGAAGGAAATGACAATCGACGTGCGATTCAACACGAAGATTGAGGAGAGAAGCAGGTTTGATGTGTATTTGACGTTTGGCTCTCGCAAGCCTGCCTCAAAGGACTGTGTCGTAGTGCTGAGGAAGGGGCAGATTGGAAAGTTGCATCTCAACCTGGAGGCTCGCGGCTTATACACTGCAAGCGACTATATTCTCCAGTTAAAGCACAATAACAATCCTTATCTGGAATTCCCTTTCAGTGTGAATGAAAAGGGAGAGGTGAGCGAGGGGAAGGTGGTGATTCTGAATAAGAACAGCAAGGCTTCCTATCTGATGGGTAATGATTTGGATTTTGACGAGGGGAAGAAACTGATGGCTCTGTGTGGTTGTCAGGAGGTGAAGAAGCTGGCTGCCAATTTTGTGTTGCAGAAGAGGATTAATGACTTACGCAAAGATTTGCTGCTGCCTTCTTTGTGGAACCTCAACTTTGTGCTGTATGACAACGGGAAGCAGGACTATGATGATTTGTCGTCGTATCTGGGAAGAATCATTTATGGTGATAACGTGGAGCAGGACGATATTGACTTGACAGATGAGGACTGGCGTGAAGACAAGCCAGGCATAAGAGCAAGTGAATGGGGAGTGCATCACTGCGTGCGGGTGACAGGCTTTTGTGCCTTGATGGGTGCAGACGCTATTGACGATGTGAACGATTTGTTGAGATATGTTGAGCATTGCAAGACGTGTGGCAAGGACTTGATAGCGTTCCAAGGGGAGGAACTGGAGTTGGAGCGTTTCTTCAAGAAGTATCCTCAGTTCAATAAATACTTCCCAAAGCAGAATCGTGTGCGTGCAAATGGGGAGACTGTTTCGGAACTGATTTCCATGGTGTTCGAGTCTATTGAATCGAGTGGTTTTGTGTGCTTGCCAGATTGTCATACCAAACTCCTTGTTGGCCTGAAGAAGGCATGGGAGGAAAAGAGTGTGAAGAGTGTGGATGATGGCGACATTGAAGAGTTCGTGTCGAACTACATTCTGAACAATCAGTGCCAGCGACTGTTGCAAGACAACAAGTGCCTGAAAGTGAGTAAGGACATGAGTTTGGTGATGATGAAAACGCTGGAGACGAATGACGTTGACTTGTCGTACTTCGACAACGAGAAGGATGACTTCGAGGTAAGCATGAATCACCTCAATGGACTGGTTGGTCTCTGTGAGCTGAAGCAGAATTTGCGAGACTTCTTCTTACAGACTCGTTTTGAGATTCAGCGCAAGCAACTCGGCTTGACCAGTCTGTTCGAGAACCGTCACCACATGCTGTTCACGGGCAATCCTGGAACGGGCAAGACGACGGTGGCGATGCTGATGGGTAAGTTGTTCCACTCCATGGGACTGCTCTCGAAAGGTGATGTGGTGAAGGTGGATCGTCCTTCTTTGGTCGGCGAATTCATCGGACAGACAGAGAAGAATGTGTCGAACATTTTGAAGCGTGCACGTGGCAATGTGCTCTTCGTGGATGAGGCGTATGCACTCTTTGCCGACAAGGATGACAACAGGGACTACGGTAGGCGTGTTGTTGAGTCGCTCCTGACTGTGCTTGCTGAGCCAGACCCCGACATGCTGATTATCTTTGCAGGCTATAAGGATGACATGGAGCGACTGATGTCGATGAATGATGGTCTCAAGGGACGTTTCCCTCATGAGTTCCACTTCTCCGACTTCAATGCAGATGAGTTGACACTGATTGGCAAGAACCTGCTGGAGAAGAACGGCTATGAGTTGCCGTCAGACACAGAGGCTTGCTTGAAGAATGTGGTTGGTCAGATGCTGTCGAAGAAGAACAAGAAGTTTGCCAATGCCCGCTGGATAACAGACTTCGTGAATGTGGGGATTCTGAAGTTCATGGCTCGCCGTGTGACTTCGATTGCCAAGCCACAGAAGGCGGACTATCAGCAGGTGCGAAAGGAGGATGTGCTGAATGCATGGCAGGAGCTGTGTCAGAAGTCGGCTGAGAAACCTAATGGAAAACGAATTGGTTTTGTGGCTTGAGTCCTTCATCAAAGGAGCTGAATGACCAATGCAACGGTCATTCAGCTCCTCTGTTTTTAATCGTTTCCGAGATGAAAAAATGAGTGGAGAATCTTCGGAAAAATCAGCCGTTTTCAAAAAAATCTTGAAAATGGCTGATTTTTATTTGCGGATTCAATGCTATTCGTGGTTGATTTCTCTCGTTGAATTCGTTGTTTTTACTCTTCCACCGTGAGTTGGTTGTTGTTCATGCGGTACATGTAGCTTTGGATGATGGCTTTCATTTGGCGTTCCATCTGGTGGAGCGTGTCTTTTGGCATGGTGTGGAGTACATTGTGGTGGAGAGTAGAGTCTGTGCGATAGCGGAAGGCATGGGTGATGTGTTCTCCGTCGAAGTCGATGGCATAGTTGCCTTTGACGAATTCATAACCGTCGGCTTCGGGTACCCATTGCATGGCGATTGTCTGGTCGGGTGGGGTGTTGAGCATATCCTGTCCGAATGCTAAGTATGGGCGGTCGTAACCGAGGTAGTTGAGGACGGTAGGCATGATGTCGGCTTGCTGCACGACGCGCTCTGTGTCGTAGCCATGAAGTGTGGTGTCGGCTGGTGCATAGAGGATGATTGGCACGCAGGCATGGCCGAGTGTCGTGGAGAAGAATGGGTCGTAGTGACGGCTGGTGTGGTCGGCGGTAATGACGAAGATGGTGTTTTGGAACCACTTTTGCTTGCTTGCCTTGCTGAAGAAGAGACGCAGGGCGTTGTCGCTATAGGCAATGCATTCCTGGATAGGTTCCACACCCTTCGGGAATTTTCCTACATAGCGCTTCGGCATAGCATAAGGTGTGTGGCTCGATGCCGTGAAGACAGCCGTCATGAATGGTTGTTTCATTTCGTTCATGCGGTCGCAGAAGAACTGAAGGAACTCTTCGTCGTAGATGGCCCATGTACCGTCGAAGTCCTTGTCACCGTTGTAGTGAGGGTCTTGGTTGTATTCCGTTCGTCCGTAATAGCGTTGGAAACCTGTTGCGTGGGCGAATGCCTCGAAGCCCATCGAACCGTTTTGTGCGCCATGGAAGAATGCTGAGGTGTAGCCCTTATGCTCGGAGAGTTCGCGTGCCAATCCCGACATGCGATTGAGCGAGGCAGGTGTGAGGAAAAGCGGTTCTACATAGTTTGGCAGACTGGAGAGTACTGATGGCATTCCCTCGATGCTCTTGCGTCCGTTGGCGTATGAATATTGGTAAGTGAGGGCGCAATGTGTGATGAGTGAGTCGAGGAATGGTGTGAACCCCTTGTAAGTGCCTCCGTTGAGAGTTTTGTTGTAATAGCCAAAGTGCTGTTTTCCAAAACTTTCGAGTATGAGAACCACCACATTCATAGGTCGGAACTCAGTGGAATCAGAAGGAACATGAATAGGCGAGAAGATGCTTTCTACTTCCTCTTGTGGCATGTAGTTGGGAGTGACGAAAGGTGTCTTGTTGAAAGTGCGAATGATGGCGAAAGGTGTGTTGAGTACGATGCCCGTTTCACTTGCCTTGTTGACGTATTGGTTGGCATTGCTGACGGTGATAGGGCGTGTGGCAGTGGTGAAACCGCCACGCATTCCAGCAATGCTGAGAGGTACTATGATGGCGAGTAAGATGCCATTGAGTATGTAGTAAGCAGGTTTGTGGAATACTGGGATGTTGGAAGGGCTTCGGAAGAGTTTCCAGAAGGCGATGCCGATGATGATGGCAAGGAGCACCAGATACCAATAGGCCAAGAACTGCTCGGCAAAGATTTTTGTCATGTTACCAGCCCCTTCGTTGCTAAATTCCTGCAGCACGGAGAGGGTGGTGCGCTTGCCGGTGAATTGGAAATAGACACAGTCGATGAGGTTGATGCACACGCAGAAGGTGTTGATGATGGTGTAGAGCCATCTTGTCACAGTGTAGAATCCATGCTTCTCCTTGTAGTGAAGTGGAAAGAGAAAGAGGATGATGAGTAGGGCATTAGTGTAGAGAATGGCAGACGTGTCGAAAATGATGCCCGACTTGAAAAGGTGGAAAGCATGGGATGGAGTGAGGTCTGTGTATGTAGCATGGTTTACCAACACGAAAGCCATGCGACAAAGTGCATAGGCTACATACACCCAAAGTG
>CADBXS010000071.1:0-1168 GCA_902798705.1 uncultured Bacteroidales bacterium | reverse complement strand
AGTGTGTTCCAAACGAGTGCTGTGAAATTGCTGATAAGAGTAAATCGTTTCATGCTGCAAAGGTAGTGCAAAAAAAATAAAAAACTAAAAATTCAAAATTAAAAATTGAAAATGCTACCTTTGCAAACGAAAACGATAACGAAGGCAATGATGAAAAATAAACGAAAAAAAAATAAAAAAGAGAAATCTTTCTTCACACGCCATGCGTCACTCTTTATTCTCATTGTGTTGGTGGCTCTGGGAGCATGGGTGGCTTCGCGTTGGAATGTGTGGTTCAAGATGCCCGATGAACCGGCATATACGGCTTCGATGAAGCCCGACCGCATTCTTCTGACCTTTGGCGATTCGCAGGAGGACAGCAGAAACGTGAGTTGGGTTTGTGATTCCGTGCTGTATGATGATGCTTATTTGGAATTGGCTGAAGACGATAGCACCAACGGTGCAAAGCGCATTGATGCCAACGGAGAGGTGTTTGAATCGAGAAGCGGAAAGGCGTGTTTTTATCATGCCAAGTTGCGACAACTGAAGGCTGATAAGCGATATTTTTATTGTGTGAGTACCCATGGATTTGTGTCGAAATGGTATGGGTTCAGGACTTATCCTCTGAATCGTGATGGCCTTTCGTTCATCTATGTGGGCGATGTGCAGGATTCCATCGGTGGTAAGGCCAACGATTATCTGAAAATGGCTTTTCGCTCACATCCCGATGCAGAGATGCTGGTGTGTGGCGGCGACTTGATAGAGCGGCCTTCGGATCACTACTATGCAGAGACGTTTCGTGACTTGGATT
Organism: uncultured Bacteroidales bacterium; assembly: GCA_902798705.1. Taxonomy (GTDB): domain Bacteria; phylum Bacteroidota; class Bacteroidia; order Bacteroidales; family Bacteroidaceae; genus UBA3839. Next base: position 378 of record CADBXS010000071.1, on the reverse strand, counting down.
CCATTTGTACGGCTGTGCCATTCCTGACTGTGACGGGAAATCATGATTATCTGAAAGGTGTCATCAAGAAGTTGGAACGTCGTTTCTCGCTGACTTTCTCCTATTTCCTCGATTCGATGGTGGGAGAAAACCAAGTGTATCATTTGAACTATGCCAATGCGGAGTTTTTCTTCTTGGACAGCGACCGAGAACCCAACTATCTGTATGCACAGCGGAAATGGCTGAAGGAGCAATTGGAGAAAAGTACGGCGAAATGGAAAATCCTTGTGCTGCATCATCCTCTCTACTCCATCAGTGGCAAATACAACAACTTGATGCAGCGATGGATGTTCGATGGGCTGGTGAGGGAGTATGGTGTGGATTTGGTGTTGCAAGGAC
>CADBXS010000070.1 GCA_902798705.1 uncultured Bacteroidales bacterium | reverse complement strand
TCACCCTGCGTCACCATCCAAATCTTCATAACTGCCTGAAAATGAGCAATGCCATCATGTGGCACAAGACATAAAACGAAAAAGTGATGAAGTCAGGAGCAAAAGCATTTCTTTGTCGCTATGTCCTTATTTCATTGTTGTAGGGCAGAATCTATGTTGCGTTTCAGTCCTGCGTATTTGGCGCGTTTCACAGCCGACCCTTTGAACAAACGGCGATAGTCTTCCTCGCTCAGATTCTTCCAGTCGTCGGGGGTCATGTTGAGGAATTCTTCCGAAGGCGAGAACTCATCGATTTCGGTGGCCTGCGCAAAGCGGTTGTGTGGACAGGTGAGCTGACAACGGTCGCAACCGTAGATGTAGTTGCCCATGGCTTGTGCTTCGGCTTGAGGGATGGCGTTGCGGTTCTCGATGGTGAGGTAGGAGAGGCAACGGTTGGCATCCAGTCCGTTGATACTGAGTGCGCCTGTGGGACAGGCATGCAGACAGTTCTCGCAGGTGCCGCAGTGGTTGGGCATGGGTGAGTCGTAGGTGTCGAAAGAGGCGGTAGTGATGATTTCGCCAAGGAAGAAGAAACTGCCTGCATGAGGAATGATGAGGTTGGTGTTCTTTCCAATCCATCCCAGTCCAGCTTGGTACGCCCAATAGCGGTCGAGCATGGGAACGGTGTCGCAGCAGATTTTATGCTCGCCTTCTATCAATGATGCCAGTTGCTGAAGTTTGTCTTTCATCACGTCGTGATAGTCCTTGCCGTAGGCATAATAGGCAAATTGCAGTTGGTGGTCTGCAAGGCGTTCTTTTGGAAAATAGTTGAGTGCCACCACGATGATGCTTTGTGCCTGTGGTAGCAAAAGACGAGGGTCGAGACGTTTCTCCTCATAGTTTTCCATGTATTGCATGGAAGCATTTTTCCCCGTATGAATCCAATCACGAAAGGCTTGTGCGTTCTTCTCATCTACCTTGTCGGCACGGGCGATGCCACAGGCTGAGAAACCTAATTGAAGAGCGGCCCCCACCAACTCAAGGGTCTTTGCACCCCCTTCGTTTCCCCCGTTATCGGGGGACAGAAACCCCTTGGGGAGGCTTCCAGAAGATAGTTGCTGATTATTTGGAGAAAATGACATATAAATAGTGGACTAACAAAAATCCCCTCCCCTCGGGGAGGAGGGAGGGGGCTTATTTTAAGTGTCTGCTCCACTGTTGGTTCTCGTCGAAAATCTTGAATTCGTAGCCTTGGCTTTTGAGCCATTCAAGACTGCGAGGGAGAGCCGTGTGGAGTTTGTCGATGCTCTTCAGGGAGTCGTGGAACGTGATGATGGATCCGTTGCGGGCATAGTTTTTCACGTTTTCAAACACCTCGTCGGCATTGAGGCGCTTGGAGTAGTCGCGCGTCACGAGGTCCCACATCACGATGGTGAAGTGGTGGCGCATCTTGATGTACTGCGCATTGCGCATCCATCCGTGAGGTGGTCGGAAGAGTTTCGACTGGATGAGGCGGTCGGCCTTATGCACGTTCCACACATACTTGCTGGAACGCATCAGGAAGGTGATGTGGTTGTAGGTGTGATTGCCCACGCGGTGCCCACGTCGCTTCACCTCTTCGAAGAGTTCGGGATACTTCCTCACGTTGTCGCCCACCATGAAGAAGGTTGCCTTCACTCCGTATTGGTCGAGTATGTCAAGAATCCAAGGCGTAGCTTCGGGAATGGGCCCGTCGTCGAAAGTGATATATACCGCTTTCTCCTTCGGGTTCATTCGCCAGATGGCGCTGGGATAGAGCCATCGTAGCCACTTGCTTGGTTGTTCTATTATCATTGAAATGCAATATGATTATTGAACGAAAACGATAACGAAAACGAAGGCATTCCAATCGTATGGCTGTGTCTGTCTTCGTTTTCGTTTTCGTTCAAAAGCTTAACTTATCTCAGTTTGATACCAAGACGTTCGCAGCGCTGAGCGAAAGGCATGTAGAATCCCTGCAACAAGTTGTCCAAGTTCTGAGCCTTCTTGGCAAATGCCTTCTGTTCTGCTTCCGAATAATCAGGGTTTTCGCTGGCTTGACTATACACATTCTCGATGTCGGCCAGGATGGTAATCTGCGTGTAGATGTCGATGTAGTTGCTCTTAAAGTGAACATCGCCTAACGATTCATACCAGTTGATGTATTCCGTCGCCTTCTTCGTCAACGCATCCATAATCTTTTCTGCCTTGTCGGTCTTTTTGTTGGCCATGTAAGCATTCACGATGTCCATCGAGCCGCTTGTGTAGTCGTGAGGAACGTTGTAGTCAGGTATTTCCTTTTCGCACTTCTCGGCTGCGGCGAGTGCCTTTTCGTTCTTGCCCTCGTTGAGCAATTGGCGAATGAGCACGCCGAACCAACGACGCTGCGTGTAGCACATGCGCATGGTGGTTTCGTCGATGTAAAGACCTGGCTGCGACAGGTTACCATACTTGTAGCGGTTCACCATGTTGTCGAACATCTTGTCGGTGTCGGCAACTGTGTTCTGCACGCTGTTCTTCTCGTAGGAATAAGGAGTGAAGCGCCAAGCAATACCTTCCTGGAGGAAGTGCTTGTAGAGCAGGTTGTAGTTGCTTGGTCCAACGGTGGTTGACATGTAGAGTGGACGAGAGAAATTGCTGTTGGCAATCATTTCGAGCATCATCATGTAGCTCTTATAGACGCGTCCGTTTTCGGTGGTCTTGTTGCCCCAACGGTCGCAAGTTGTCACGTCAATCCACATCTTATTAGGGATGTATTCGTTGCCATCTTCGTCCTTCTCCAACTGCATGCCCGACTTGCGCACTGCTTCCTTATCCACGTTCACGTAGAGCGAATCGGATGGCAGGCAGGATGGTAAGCCATCCACGAATTCTTTGTATTCCTCTGGAATGCCCTTTTTGAGCACGAACTTCTGAATGGCATTGGAGAGTTCGAATGGTTCTTCACCCCAAATCTGCTTAGCTGTTTCAGGGTCCTCTTCATAGATAAGACGGACGAATGCCTTCATCGGAATCTGCTGACCTTCGTAGTTGATGGAAGGGTTCACGTCGGTGGCTTCGTTGCTACCCGTTGTGTAGTCGATACGTGGCCAACTGATAGGCAGAGGCGACGACTGTCCTTCGCCCTCGAAAGCAGGACGCTTCATTTGGTCGATGTACCAGTCGGTCTGCAAGTACGAAAGGTTGCAGACGCGCACGTCGGTGCGGTTGCCTTCTGTGTCCTCGTTGTACCAAAGAGGGAAGGTATCGTTGTCACCATTCGTGAAAATCACACCGTCGTGAGGCACCGTCTCCAAGTAGTCGAGACCGAAGTCGCGGCAGATGTAGCGGTCGGAGCGGTCGTGGTCGTCCCAAGTCTGGCTCACCATCTGTGCAGGCACTGCAATAGCTGGAACGAGCGAGATGAGCGAAGCGCAGAGCTGTGCGTTCTTGGTGGACATCGACTTGAAGGCGCGTGTCAGCCAGTCGTAGATGGCAGTTACGCCCAGTCCGCACCAGATGGCGAACGCATAGAACGACCCCGCATAGGCATAATCGCGCTCACGAGGCTGGTTTGGTGTCTGGTTCAGATAGATGACGATGGCAATACCTGTCATGAAGAAGAGGAAGAACACCACCCAGAACTGCTGGATGCCACGGGCACCACGGAATGCTTGCCAGAAGAAGCCGAGCAAACCAAGGATGAGAGGCAGACAGTAGAAAACGTTGTGTCCCTTGTTCTCCTGCAAGTCGCTTGGCAGCTGACTCTGGTCGCCCAGACGAGCATTGTCCAGTGCGGAGAATCCCGACAACCAGTTGCCGTGCTCCAGTTCACCGTTGCCTTGTATGTCGTTCTGTCGGCCAGCGAAGTTCCACATGAAGTAGCGCCAGTACATGAAGTTGAGCTGATAGCTGAAGAAGAACTTCATGTTGTCGGCTTGGGTAGGAATCTTCACGCTTCCGTTTGGAGCATATTCGTATGGAATGGTTTTGCCTTCCACACCGCCAAGCCACTGCTCATAAAGCTGCTTGTGCTTGTCGCTATAAATGCGTGGGAAGAACATGCACTGGTTGCTTGGATACACGTATTCAAACTTCTCGTTAGCCACTACGTACTGGTCCTTCTCGTCAGCACTTGCCTTTTCCTTCTGCTGATAAATTTTGGCACCTTTCTTTGTGCTGTAAATCAGTCTGCCCTGACCGTCTTCAGTCACTTGTGGAATCGAGTTATAGGTCTGTCCGTAGAAGAGTGGACGATCGCCATACTGCTCACGTCCGAGATACTCACCCAGTGTAAACACGTCTTCAGGTGAGTTCTGGTCCATTGGAGGATTGGCGCAAGAGCGAATCACGATGACAGCATAGCTGCTGTAGCCCACGGTGATGAGCAACATACAGAGCAAAGCCGTGTTAAGCATACGAGGAGTGACATATTCCTTAAACATGGCTAAGAGCACACCGAGGATAGCCAAAGCCACTACACCAACCAGCACACTTGTGAAACCATGACCATAGAAAGGAATACCGAGCAATGCCAAACTGAGGAGGAACGACATGCTCATCCTCAACTTGCTTGTGTGTTTGGTCGTCTCGTAAAGTGCCCAGATGAGGCAGGCAGACATCAGCACCAGATAGATGTAGAGACCCATGTTGAAGCTCATGCCGAGGGTGTTCACGAAGAACAACTCAAACCAGCCACCCACTTTCACGATGCCAGGAACGATACCATAGAGCACGGCTGCCACGATAACCACCGACACGCCCAGTACGGTAAGCGAACCTTTCAGATCAGGGTTCTTGCTGCGTTTGTAGTAGTAAACCAAAACGATGGCAGGAATACAGAGGAGGTTCAGCAGGTGGACACCGATGGAAAGACCTACAAGATAGGCAATGAGCACGAGCCAGCGGTCACTGCCTGGCTGGTCGGCATTGTCCTCCCATTTCAGAATCAGCCAGAACACCAGCGCGGTAATGAAAGACGAGAACGCATAAACCTCACCTTCCACAGCAGAGAACCAAAATGTGTCGCTCCATGTGTAGATAAGTGCACCACCGATACCTGCACCCATGATGGCAATCATCTTGCCTACGGAAACATTGGCACCGTCCTTGCATAGCAGTTTCTTTGCCAAGTGGGTAATACTCCAAAAGAGGAACAGGATACAGCCCGCACTGAGCAGAGCCGACATGGTGTTGATCATCTTGGCTATCTGGGTGGTGTCGCTTGCAAAGAGCGTGAACAACTTGCCAAAGAGCATGAAGAATGGTGCGCCAGGTGGGTGTCCCACCTCCAGCTTTTCTGCTGTGGTGATGAATTCAGGACAATCCCAGAAACTTGCTGTCGGCTCTATTGTCGAGCAATAGGTGAAAGCAGCAATGGCAAAAATGACCCAACCTGTCAGGTCATTTACGATTTTGTAGGTTTTCATCCGTTTTATGTAAAAATGATTTTAATATTACTCACACAACAATTTGGAAGACTGGAAGACCAGTTTTCACCAAATTAGACTGCAAAGATAGTGCAAACCGCTCGGAGGACAAAGTTTTTAAACTTTTTTATGGCTCTCATTCCTTTATTTTCCCCTTTTTCACTAATTTTGTGCCGCAAAAAGTTCAGAACATTATTTCTTATGGCCAATTACATCTACGAACTCGAAATGAAGGTGCGCGACTACGAATGCGACCTGCAAGGCATCGTCAACAACGCCAACTATCAACACTACATCGAACACACACGTCACGAATTTCTCCTTGCCCACAACATCAGCTTCGCCGAACTCCATCAGCGAGGCATCGACTGTGTGGTGGCACGACTCACCATGCAATTCAAAATTCCACTCAAAAGTGGCGACGAATTCATCTCCAAACTCTGGATTAAGAAAGATGGTGTCAAGTACGTTTTCATGCAGGACATCTTTCGCAAGTCCGACAACAAAATCGTTGTCCGTGCCCAAGTAGATGCCGTCTGCATCATCAACGGTCGTCTCTCCGATTCAGACGAACTCAACGAGACTTTTTCCCCATTTTTCCAATAAAATTCCTCTCAGTCCAGCCCCTTCTTTTGTGATGAATGCCCATTAGTCCAGCAACTCTTGCAGGCGCTTGAAAGCTGGTGCAAGAAGGGTGGCATTCACCTCCTCTCCCGTTGGCGAACGGAAGATGCAGAGGCGTTGCTTGGGTTGTAGGCTGTAGATGCTATGTAGATTCACAAGTGTGCTGCGGTCGGCACGGACGAAAATCTCTGGACTGAGCATCTTGGCCAAGGCACCAAGTCCAATCAGAACGGTGTCGGTGTCGTGGAAGGTTACAAGTTGCGAATAGTTGCCGTATCCTTTGAAATAGGCAATGTCCTTCACATCCACCACAAGAGTGCCACTGGCTGTACGCAGTGTGATTCGCTCCTCATACGACTTTTCCGTCATCTTCACGATGTCCTCAGCCAGTGCGGTCTGAGGACTTGTTGTTTGATGGGATTTCGCCTGAGCGGATGCGGACGAAGAGTTTTGGCTGTCCCTCACTTCGAGCGCTTTCCTACGGATAGCCTCTATCTGTTCCTCCCGCCAAAGTTTTTCCCGCTGCAAGCGTACCATTCGCAAAAGATTGCGCCGTTTCTCATACCAACGAGTGACGGCCCACACCAGCAAAGCCAAGAGGAGCACTCCTGCCAACCACACCCACCAGTGTTGCCACCATCGGAGTGGTGGGACAATGTAAGTGTCTTCCTCGTTATGTGCCAACAGCTCTTCAGGATCGAATGATGTCATTTGCTCCACGCCTGGCAACCATACCGTTCCGTCGTTGCTTTCTGCCATCATGGCTTTCAGCGGTTCCGTCATGGTGAAACCATTCAGATGGTCGAAGAAATGGATGTTGCTCAGTTGATAGTCTTTGTCGATATGACACACAAAAAGGCCATCGACCACTGCCACTACTAAATAACCTCGAGGCGAAATATACAGAGAGCGCACCTCATGCCCACAGAGACCAGGCATCTGCTGATTAAGAGTCTCAATCTGCCCATTCTTGACCATGAACAATGAATCTGCGGAAGCAAAGAAGATGCTACCTCGATGGTCGGCAACGAGTGCAGTGATGATTAGTTTTTGCGATAGATATTCCAGTTTGTTCACTTCGTGTTTCTGATTGATGCTGAACAGACCATTACTACTGCCAATCCATAGCAAATCGTCTGCTCCTTCGGCAGCACACCACGGATGGAGAATCTTTGTCGTCAGTGTATCTAACATCTCAGTCTCTGGCTGCCAGACGGAGATGCTCGTTCTGCAGCCCACGATGAGTTTTCCCCAAGCTGATGCCACAAATTGATAACGGTCATGGGGCAAGCCCAACCAGCTAAACGATGGCTTTCCCTCCTTGTCAGTGGCGATGCAGACCACATCGCTATTTCCTGCAAAATACACCTTTCCTCCCATCTTGGTGGAGTTTGAAGCATAAAACTGCTCAGGATCGTCGCTGATGACCGAATCCCCCACCATCAACTTTCCGTTCAGTGTACCCATAACCAGCTGCCCAGCATCATCAATGGCTACAGCCCTGACGATGTCATTCTCGTCAGTCAGCCAGTGGTTGGTGAAGCAGCGGTTGAAGTATTGATAGACGCCCTGATACGTGGCCACCCAGAGACGGTCCCATCGGTCCACCAACACGTCGCGAATGAGGTTGATGCCACTCATGATTTCCCTGATGCACGTTCCGTCCCAGAGATAGACAGTGTGTTCATCGGCTATGACCATACTGCTTGAACGCAGTCTCCTGACCGTGAGACCATAGCTGGCAGACGACCAGTTGGCTGCTTGTATCAAACGTAAATCGTTTCCTTCTGCGGTATAAATGCCATCCGAAGCAAAGGCGAGCAGAGCAGAGTCGGTACGCATCAAGGTAAATACGTCGCCCTTGTCCGATAGTTTTGTGGCTTTCCCTGCCTTAATTCGCCACAAACCACTTTCTGTAGGCACAATGGCTTCATTGCTTGCAGTGTCATAATACAGTTTGCGGTCGGGCGTCATCTCTTCTAAAAGCCGATGCTCTAACAATAGCTTAAAACCCTGCTTTGTCATCTGGCAAAGCCTCCTGTGCTCCTCCAGACTGTCCTCCAACAGCACATAGCCATTAGGCAGACTTCCTGCGTTCAGGTTGTTCAGCAGCCAATGTCCTTGCGGGTCAAGCGGCATGGCTTCCACACCATCGAAATCCACACGCCATTGACGGAAGAAGCCCAGTGCCCTCACTTCGTCCTCCACTTCTGCAAATCCTACAATGTTCAGTCGCCCTTTCAATAAATGTGTGAAAGCGTGGCCATCGAAGCGCACGAAGCCCGAAAGCGTACCAATATAAATATATCCCTTGGAATCTTGCCACAGCCGTTCGGTCTGCATCTGCGGCAGTCCGTCCTGTGTCACGTATCGCCTATAGGTCAGATGGCTCTCCATCTGTGCCTGAGCACCAATGCACAGGCACAACATCAGCCATAAGATGATTGTTCGTTTGAATGTTACCATAGCGCAAAAGTACAATAATTAGAAAAAAAAGCAAAGTTTTTGCCCAATTTTTTTGCAAGGCCATCAAGTTCGTCACTCCTAGGTGCCAGTTCGTCAAAAAGTCGTGTTGAAATAGTGGTTAAAACTTGTTTTTTTCATATTTTTGCTGCCAACAAAACAAACAAACAGTATTTCATTAATTAATCTTTTCGAACATTATGAAAACAAATTTCACAACTAAAAGGATGCTCGCGACATTCGCGTTGCTTTTGTTTCTGGTGCCCGTGATACCATTGTCGGCATGGGCACAGAGCGTCAGTACCGTTACTACATCAGAAAACATAGCCAGTGAGTCCACTATATATGTGGGCGAGGTTGTCGTAGATGGTACGACGATGGTAAAATACCTGTATTCGGGTAACATTTCCATCAAGGAAGTTGTCATACAAGACTTGCTTGATGGTCTGAAAGGTATGAATGACGGAGATTACGCCAACCTGCTCGAAGGCTTTGAGTTCGATTATTCTACAGACTCCAAAGGCCTTGCCCTTTGCTCAGATTCCGAACTCGCAGCAGCGATGGATGCGAATTGGAGTAGTGCACAATATGTTGGAACCCAGTACTTCCCAGACAATTCAGTCGCATCCGAAACCAACTCAAACCTGTATGATGTAGATACTGGTTTCAAGGCTAAACTTGACGCACAAACTGAGGCAAGAGCAGAGGATATCGAAAATCTTGCTAACGTGGAAAAGTGCATCGTTTCCCATGTCGATTCGAGGACTGTGACCGATGTGTGGTACAACATCGTGGACGGACAAGTCGTAAGACACTCCGATATAAATGTCATTTATGATTCGGAAGCGATTACGGTTATTTACACGAAGGCAGAGCTTGAGTCATCACCAAATACTACACAGGAGGCTGTTGACCTCGGCTTGCCAAGCGGCACCCTTTGGGCTACATGCAATGTGGGAGCCAACGAACCTCAAGACATTGGCCTCTTCTTCGCTTGGGGCGATACGGAAGGACATGGTAACGACCCTGCTGATGGTTATTTCTTCAATTGGGAGAACTACAAGTGGTGCGAAGTTGTTGGTTACGATTCCTATTTCACCAAATACTGCTCCGACAGCAGTCGCGGAAAAGACGAATTCATCGATGGAAAATCCGAACTCGACCCAGAGGATGACGCTGCATACGTCAACTGGGGAAGCCAGTGGCGCACACCAAGCAATGAACAGCTGGAAGAACTGAGGAATGAATGCACTTGGACTCCGACCACCCTTCAAGGTGTCGATGGCTACGAGGTAAAGGGTCTAAATGGTAACACCATCTTCCTGCCTACAACAGGCTGGCGTATCGACGACATGCTTCTTGAAGGCGGTGCCTACTGGTCGCGTTCCTCTGATCCAGAGGATGTTGGTGGTGCCTACTATCTCAGTTGGGACGACTGGGGCTGGTACAGCTATGGAGGTCGTGTCAATGGACAGTGCATACGTCCTGTTGTCAATGATTCTAAAACAGAATCAGTGACTCTCAACAGTGACGACGAGGGTAACTACTGGGCTACGTTCTACAGTGACGCATCCTATACCGCCGATGAAAACACCATCGTCTATACAGCCAAGGTGAACAGCGACAAGACAAAGGCAATTCTGACCAAGGTGGCAGACAACACCATCCCTGCCGGCAACGCCGTATTGCTGAAATCTACCAACAAGACTGCTGTCTTGACGTATGCCGACGGCGTATCGGGCACACTCGAAGACAACGAACTCCAAGGCACATCGACGCCTATCACGACACCAGCCAACACCTACATGCTGGTGAAGGGCAACAACGGCGTGGGTTTCTATCATTGGACGGGCGAGACCATCCCTGCAGGGCGTGGCTATCTCACCCTCAGCAGTGCAGCAGGAGCCCCTTCATTCTTGAGCTTCGGCATTGGCTCTGACGACAACACCGGCATCGAAGCATTGGAACTCACCACCGAGGATGACGGCATTATCTACGACCTGGCAGGTCGCCGACTGACGACAGCACCTCGCCAGGGCATCTACGTAAAGAATGGCAAGAAGTACATCGTAAAATTAAGAAGATAGGAGGAAACGAAAATGAAAAAGACTATCATGATAATAGCCGACAACGGAAAAGGAGCATATCAGAAACCCGATATGGAATTGTTAGATCTACTGATAGAGCCTACACTCCAAACCGTTTCTGACCAGGAAACGCTCGACATCATTCACGAAGAGGAGGAAGAATGGCCTGAAGACCCTGATACGGGTCAGCCATACGCTCCTTGGTAAATCCTCTTTTGGGGGATTGTCTGAAACGCATAAGGGGATTTACTGAAGTGCTCATTTGATTAGCTTGCGCCGAACTAAAGTTTCAACTAGTAGTTTGTAAAGTCTAAAAGTTTATTAAAGGATACAAGTGTTTTAGCTTAATCCTTGCTTCCTCATTTGTGAACTGCCAGTCAACCCCCTTC
>CADBXS010000069.1 GCA_902798705.1 uncultured Bacteroidales bacterium | reverse complement strand
TCTTAGTTTGATTTTGCCAGATAGGCTTTGGCGGTGCCGAAACGGAGGTAGAAGTCTATGCGGACGGGCATGTGGCGGGAGTCGTCGGTGACGTAGAAGCGGAGGAGTTCCTTGTCTTTGTCTTTTTCTTCGTAGTCGAGCAGGGAGAAGATGAGACAGTGGTAGGTCTTTTTGTCGTTGGCTTTCCAGTCTTTTTTGCCCCGATAGACGAGTGTCTGTTCTTCGACTTTTTTGCCTGTTGCCATAGGGAAATGGATGCGCTGCCCTATCTTGTAGTTCTTGGGATTGAAGGAGCGGGCAAGGGAGAGGATGGAGAGCATGTCGTAGTTGCAATCATTGCTTTCGTGATGGTGTTCGGAGAGTTCGCCGTGACGATTGAGGAATTTCTGCCGAACATGGCTCTTGCCGCCCGGATAGGTGTACCACACTTCATCGACGGTGTAGTGCTTCCCTTCGAGGGAGCCTTTGCGGAAGTAGAGGGGTACGAGTTGGGGGGTGATGTAGGAGATGAGGGTGTCGCGCATGGTGAAGACGGCGTCGCACCGCTTGTTGGAGGTGAAGAGCAGGTCGTTGCGCAGGGCTGCCTGTCCTTTGTATTGGGCTGCCTTGATGGTGTAGTAGGCTGCTCCGCATTTTACCCAGATGAATTTCCAGTTGAAGTAGAGGTCGTAGGTGAGCCGTTCGCCTGCCTTGAAGGCTGTGTTTTCGGTCGGGCATTGGGCGCGGGAGGGTAAAGAGTAAAGTGAAAAGTGAAAAGTGAAAAATAAAAGTAACCCCCATCCGAATGGCAGGTAAAATAGATTCTTCACTTTTCGTTTTTCACTTTTCACTTTCATGTTTATTCCAAGAGTGTTGAGTCGTTGACAATCAGTACGATGCTATCTGCTGCCCCTTCTTCTTTTGGTTGCTCAACAAAGGGGTTGTCGGTCTTGTTGTAGGACAGATAGAGGAATGCGAAGACGCATCCAAGGACGAGAATGCCAAGGAACAGGGTGCCGAACATCATGTAGCGGTTCAACCGTGCTGCTTTGTTGTTGCGAAGAGACATGAATTTTTAGTTTAGGGTTGAGAGTTTAGGGTTTAGAGTTGACAGTTTAGGGTTTAGAGTTGACAGTTTAGGGTTTAGAGTTGAGAGTTGACAGTTTAGGGTTGAGAGTTTAGAGTTTAGAGATTCAATTCCTCATTCCTCATTCCTAATTGTGAAAGATACATTGTACATTTAATTGGCTTTCAGTATTTTGTTGTATTCGGCAGGGTTGTTGAGCAGTTCGATGGCTTGTTTGAGGTCGTTGTCGTCTTTGAGGGCTTGTTCTACCGTGCCTGCCTGGAAGTAGTAGCGGCGCACGATCTCGTTTGCCATCACTTTGCGGAGGTCATCCTGCTTGCGGTCCATCTCGCGGTCGAGGTTGTGGGCAAATTTCTTTTCGAGGGCTTCAAATTCTGGTTTGGCGTCTTCGTAGTAGCCTTCAAATTCGGCAATCTTCTTGAGGTCTGCCAAGCGCTTTTCGCTTTGGCGGTCGTACTTGAAGTCGCTGTCCTTGACCATCTTCTTGAAGTCGGCATAGTCGGCATCGGTGATGGTGAAGTCTTTCACGGCTGGGATGGTGGGATGGCTCTGACAGTATTTGGTGCCCCAATCGGTCAGGACATCGTCGTTGGAGAGGTAATAGACGATGTTGGCGAGGGTGTCGTGCTTGACCTCGATGTCGGGTTTGATGCCGTTGCCTTCGGTCACTTCACGACCTCCTGCCGTGTGGAATATCCGTTTGATGCTATCTGCCTTTGTGTCCACTTTCTTGCCTGTGGTGCGGTAGATTTCAGCTGCTTCACGCAATTTCTTGTAGTCAATCTTCTGGATGCAGCGTCCGGATGGCAGGTAATATTTGGCTGTGGTGAGCTTGATGCTGCCATTGTAGGGAAGTTCGCGGGAACTCTGCACCAAACCTTTGCCGTAGGTGTCGCAACCGATGACGACAGCGCGGTCGAGGTCTTGAAGGGCGCCCGACACGATTTCTGCCGCACTGGCTGTCTCGTCGTCAACGAGCACAGCGAGCGGAATGTCGAGGTCGAGCGGGTCGTTGCGGGTGGAGTAGGAGTAGTTGGCTGCCACCATCTTGCCTTTGGTCTCCACAATCTTCAGGTTCTTGGGTGTGAAGAGGTTGACGATGTCGATGGCTTCATTGAGCAGACCACCACCATTGCCGCGAAGGTCGAGGATGATTTTCTTGGCTCCTTTCTCTTTCAGGGAGATGATGGCTTTGCGCATATCTTTGGAACAGCCTTCGGTGAACTCTCTCAGGAAGATGTAACCGGCATCGCCCACCAAACCGTGATAGGGGATGGAGGGGATTTTGATGCTTCGACGTGTAATCTTGAAGTCGCGTGTCTTCTTTTCTCCTGGACGCTGAACACGAAGCATGAAGGTGGTGCCGGGTTCGCCACGCAGCAAATCACTCACTTCTGTGGTGTTCATGCCTTTCAGGTCTTTGTCGTCAATCTTCAGCAGCACATCGCCCACCTGCAAGCCCACTTCGGCAGCAGGCATGTCAACGTAGGGCTCCTGAATGATGACGGTGGAGTCTTTCCTCATGCGGATGATGGAACCGATGCCGCCATATTTGCCTGTGGTCATCATCTTCAACTCTCCCATGTCTTCCTCGGGATAGAACTTGGTGTAGATGTCCAGATCGTTGGTCATGGCATCGATGCCGACACGGATGACCTTCTCAGCTTCCAATGAATCGACATAGAAGATGTCCAGCTGACGGTAAATGCTGTTGAAGATGTCCAGATATTTCGCCACGGAGAAGTTGTGCTCCAACTGGGCGAAGGAGGTCAGGAATGAGAGGCAAAAAACTAAAAGTGATAGAAACTTTTTCATATTGCAATGTTGATTTGTGTGCAAAGGTACAAAAACTAAATACTAAAAACTAAAAACTAACAGTTAAAGTATCTAAAGTTGAAGTTGAAGTTAAAAGGGGAGAGAAAAAGGGAGTGAAAGCATTTACAATTTGACAATGGATGATGAAGAATGGCAGCTCTCAATTTCCTTTGTTTCGAGGATGATGTTCCAGTATTTCCTCGCGCAGATGTGACGTGTCTATATGGGTGTAAATCTGGGTGGTGGCGATGGATTCGTGACCGAGCATCGCTTGAATGGCACGAAGATTGGCACCTCCTTCAAGCAGAGAGGTGGCAAAGGAATGACGGAACGTATGAGGTGAGACCGTTTTCTGAATGCCCGCTTTCTCCACAAGATCCTTAATCATCAGGAACACCATGACACGAGTAAGGGGTTTCTTGCGACGATGGCTGACAAACACAAAGTCTTGATATGCCAACGGAATGGGCAGCTGATTACGATCTATGAAATAGAGCTGAATCTCATGGATGGCCTTCTCCGAAATGGGCACCAGACGTTGTTTCGAACCCTTTCCCTCCACCTTGATGAACTGGTCATCGAAAAAGAGGTTGCTGATTTTCAGATTCACAAGTTCAGACACACGCAAACCGCAAGAAAAGAGCGTTTCGATGATGGCTTTATTACGCTGTCCCTCAGGTTGGCTAAGGTCGATGACCGACTCGATGGCATCAATTTCATCCACTGAAAGCACATCAGGAAGATGCTGCGGTTTCTTCGGAAACTCCAGCAATTCGGTAGGGTTCACCTCCAGCACATCGCTCAACACCAGGAAATGGTAGAAGCTCCTCACCCCCGAAAGAATGCGGGAAAGCGAGACGGCATGGATACCCACATCCATCATCAGTGCCGAGAAATGGTGGATGTCCTGCAGTTCGATAGACAGGAAATCCTTCCCTTCGTCCTTGATGAATCGGAGAAACTTATCAAGGTCGCGCATATAGGCATCGATGGTGTTGGGTGAACTGCCCTTCTCCAACTTCAGATATTGGTAATAACGTCGTATCAGGCGTTGTTGCTCCTTTTCTTCCATTGCTGCAAAGATAAGGAAAAATGGAAAGAATGAAAGAATGAAGCAATGAAAAAATATAAAAAAACAAATAATAATAGACAATAATGGTGTTGGAAACCAGCAAAATCCCATAAATCCGAATCTGCTGAATCATCGCGAAGGGATCTGTCTTTATAAAACAACGTCAGTTCGGTATAAAAGAAAATGCTTTATTGCGGCAAACCGCCGAAGGTGCTTGGGGCAAAGAATATAAAAAAACATGATCTTTTTATCTATTTTTATTTGTTTTTATCTATTTTTCTTTCGGCGCCAACGGCGCAACTTCTTATACCGAACTCACGTTAAGACAAGTTCCTGCGGAACGATTGAGCGGATTGAACGGAATTGAACGGAGATATTTTTTTAACCACGGATTTAATCGATTCAACGGATTTTTTTTGACTACGAATTAAACTGATTCAACGGATATTTTTGGACCACGAATTACACGAATTGGGAGAGCTTTGGCGGCTCTTAGGGAACCATCCGGACTGGGCTTTCGCCAAGAAAGCAAAAAATTCGTCTAATTCGTAAAATTGGCTACGCCGAGCTAAAGGTTCGTGGTTGTAGATATAAATCCGTTGAATCGGCTAAATCCGTGGTTTTATGTTTTCTTTAATTTTCCAATTGCCAAATAAATTGTACATTGCAAATAGTCAAATTGTACATGCTTTAATCCTCCTCTTCTATCCCCGCATTTTGTCTTCTGAGCCACTCTTCTTTTGTGCGGCTCCAACGCTTGTGAGTCCATAGCCACATCTCTGGATGCTCCTTGATGTCTGCTTCGAGCAGTTCGAAGTAGCGGTCGGTGATGGAAGTCTCAGGCACAGAGGCTGGATGATCTTCCATCGGGATGATATCGAGGTGATAGTAACCTCGTTTGGGTCGGCTCATGCGACCATAGGTCATGAAGGCATCCACTTTGCGTGCGATGTGTTCGGCACCGATGAAGACTGCCGTGTCGTGGTTGAGGAAGGGCACAAAATGGTGGATGCTCGCCCATTTGGGTTGTTGGTCACTGATGAATCCGATGGTGTAGTTGACACCTTCCTTGCGCAGTTGGAGGATGCGTCGGAAGGTTTCCTTCATCTTGATGTTGACACCACCATATTGTCCGCGCAGTTCGATGAAAAGTTGATCCATCAGGTCGTTGCGTAGGGGGTGGTAAATTTGTCCGGAGCGTCCCCACGACTCAAATTTGTAGTTGATGGAGGCTATCCACTCCCAATTGCCAAAATGGCTCAGATATAAGAAATGAAGTTTTTGTCCTGCATCGTGGCGTTTCTTGATTTCATCCAGTCCGCCAAATGTCATGCGGTGCATGATTTCCTCCTTCGACATGGTGAGCATCTTGATGTCTTCGAAGAAGTTGTCGCACAATTGGTGGTAGAATTTCCGTTCGATGTCTTTCCGTTCTGCCTCACTCTTTTCGGGGAAAGCGGTACGTAAGTTCTCACGCACCACCTTCGTGCGGTAGCACCTCCTCACGAAGAAACAGATGAAGTCGGAGAAGACGTAAAGAACGGGGAGTGGCCAGATACTGATGGTCCATAGCCATCCTTTGAAAATCTTATATAAAAACATGATTACTTGTGTAGCAATTTAAGTGCCCTTGATGCTATCGTGTCAGGGGCGATGTTCATGCAGCGCATATCACCGAATTTGCAGGGTTTCTTTCCGTAGATGGAGCATGGTCGGCAAGGCAAGTCGATTTGCAGTTCGTTGTCTGCCTTTTGTCCATAACCTGAAAAGCCTGCTTTGGGGTGTGTGGCTCCCCAGATGGAGAGGGTGGTGATGCCGAAGATGGAGGCGATGTGCATATTGGCAGAATCCATCGAAATCATCAGATCCAACTGCGACATAAGCAGCATCTCGTTTTTCAGTCCCCCCATTTTTCCACATACGTTTAGGACGGTTGAGGGTTGGGTGTTCTCCCATGTCTGGAGTATGTCGCCCTCTTTCTTGCCGGCTCCGAAAAGCAGCACTTTGCACCCCTCCTTTGCCAGTGTGTTCACCACTTGCTGCATCTTGTCCAATGGATAGATTTTCTGCTGGTGTGCAGCGAATGGTGCCACACCCACCCATTTCTCCTCAGGCATCTTCTTGCCCACCAATTTCCTGATGGGTGCAAAGTCCTCTTTTTTCAAGTCAATCTTGAGTGGCTGAGTCAAGTCGATGGGGAATCCCAGTGAGCGGAACACCTCCGCATAGCGTTCTGTCATGGGCGTCAAGGAAGCGTGTGTCTGTCCGTTGCCGATCAGTGCCTTCTTCTCTGAGCGCCCTTTGTTCACTTTCGCCACTTTGATGCCTGCCATGGCAAAGCATGTGCGGATATACTTGGAACGGAGCACATCGTGAAGGTCAGCCACGGCATCGAAGTTCCCTTCCTTCAGCTTGTTGTAAATCTTTGTCAAGCCGATGATGCCATCCTGCTTTTCAAAGTCAATGCCTTTCACCTGCACATTGGCGGGCAGCCACTCAAACATCGGCACAAAACGTGTGCGCGTCAGCATGGTGATGCGCAAGTCGGGATGCTGGGTGGCAAGGGCATGGAGCACAGGCACCGTCATGGCAGCATCGCCCATCGCACTGAAACGCATGACGAGCAACCGCTTAATGACTTTGTTGTGTGGAGAACTGAACATGGGGGCAAAGGTAGTGAAAACCGAGCGAAGAACAAAATAAAATGAAATATATTTGTTATTCAGCGATGCATCCAACCTTGAGCGAAGCCAAAGTGCCGCTATCCGAACTTGCGTTGGTATGTGTTCCCCACTCGCACATGCAAGTGTATTCCACAAACGAGTGTAAGTCTTGCCCGTAAACGAACGTAAGTCTTGCCCGTAAACGAACGTAAGTCTTGCCCACAAACGAGTTGCAAACTTCGGAATAGTGCAAGGTTTGGCAACAATGTTTGCACTTTTGCAAGGATTTCATTTTTTCTTGCATTTTATTGATAACTTTTTCTTAACTTTGCCCCCAGTTTATGAACGAACCTAAATTAATGTTTATGAAAAGAATTACTATTTACGGAATCCTGCTGCTGATGGCTTTGACCATGCAGGCTCAGACTTCTGCCAAGGCGAAGGAGCGTGTGGCTGAGGTGAGAAAACTTTATGCTGCGGCAAAGGAACGCATGGCACAGAATGACCGCGAGGAGAATCCTGCACGGAGCGGCATGGAGACGACGTTCTACTACATGGTGCCAGGTGCTGGTCCTACAAAACACCACATCCATTATTATTTTGGTGAGGAGGAGAATGATGAGGGCGAAACGACAGCTTTTACCCCTTATTTCATCACCGTGTCGTATAACGTGGCTGCACGCAATTTCTATGAGGAGTATCTGATTGACGAAAAGACAGAGAAACTGATTTTTGCTTATTACCATGCTCCAGAGTTTGACGGTTCGAAGAGTGAGACGCGTTACTATTATTATAAGGACGGAGAGGTGGCTCATCAGGATGTGAAGGGGGAGAACTATCATGATGCTGTGTTCTCCACACGTCTCGTTCACGACTTTCTGGAGGCTTTTCACTGCGATTAAGCGAGTGCAGAAGTCAAACTTGTTTGAACTATGCCGAGCGTGAGCATCTTCGGCGAAGCCAACAGTGAAAAGTGAAAAATCTAAGTAACCGAAATGAAAAATAAAAGTAACTCTATTGATATGAAAAAGACTTTGTTCATGATGCTTTGCTCGATGTTGGTTTGGACATCGTGCAAGGATGGCAAGCAGGGTGGGGAGGCTGCCGATGTGGTTGCTGACTCGCTTTCAACCACCGAGCGTGTTGACGCTGCTGCTGAAGAAACTGAGGTGTCAGACAATGTGTCCACCATTGATGTGGAGAAGTATTGGCAAAGGTTCCAAGAGCTGTATAAAGAGGGAGATTTGGATGATATTCACTACCCCTTGACGAAGTATGCCTTCATCGACATTGATGGGGATGGCAAGGATGAGGTGTGGGTGCGCACTGAAAATGACGAGGATGGCGCCCTCTTCTTTTTTGACGATGAGGAGGAACCTCAATTGATTATCACGGAGACTGAAGGTAAACGCCTCTCTGTTGCCAAGGGATGGGTGGGCAATGGCTTCCCTGCTGGTGGTCCTTCCTACATCAATCATTATGTCGTGCTGAAAGACAGCCGTGTGGAGTATGACTTCACGGATTTCCAAGTGTATGAGAACCACGAATACTATTTGCGTGACACGGAAATCACAGAAGCTGAGGCAAAGAAAATCGAGGATGAAATCAAGCGCATGGGTGAAGGCAATGCCGTGACGCCTGAATGGCAACAAAGAGCAAGTAAATAAAAACAGAAGATAGATATGAAAAAGTTTTTGATACTTTTGGCTTTCTGTGGTTCGGCTGCTATGGCTTTGGCACAGAAGTATTACACCACTGACGAGATTCGTCAGGGTTGGGCAAAGAAGACCATCACAGG
The DNA here is from genome assembly GCA_902798705.1 of uncultured Bacteroidales bacterium. Taxonomy (GTDB): domain Bacteria; phylum Bacteroidota; class Bacteroidia; order Bacteroidales; family Bacteroidaceae; genus UBA3839. The sequence goes on along the minus strand of CADBXS010000069.1, from coordinate 10,535 downwards.
TGTGAAGAGTGGCAACATCCTTCCATTGCTTACCGCTTTCAACAAAACATGGCGAACAGCCCCTGCCACGGCATTGCTGGCAAGCCCCGTCACGAACGAAAATCATGAAGACTCTTATGCCATTGTGGTGGACACTCCTAATGGCTATGTGAGCGCCGCTGAGTTGGGCGATGATGGCGAGGACATCGAGGCTTGCGTATGGAAGCGCTCCAATGGCCACAAACTCTTTGCTGTGGTCTATACCCGCTATCATGGCTTGACTCCTCATCCCATCTCCCTCTTCTACGACTACGATGCCACGAAGGGCACACTCACCCCTGAGTTTGACGTGCAGTTGGTGCAGTTCATGCCTTCCTTTGCCGACCCCAGCGTGGACTTTGTGCACATCTCCCTGCCTCAGAAGGGTAAGGATGTTGTGGTGACAGAATACATCATGCCTTGGGGCTTCTCCATCAAGCAGACCTACAAGTGGGACGGCATGGCACCTGTGTGGGCTTCCACCACTGTCGAGAACTTTGCCAAGATGATGAAGATGTATGATGCCCAGTACGAGATACCTGACGTCAAGTTCAGCAAACTGGCCCTCTATGACTTCGACGAGGACAACAACCCCGAACTGTGGGTATCTACGGAAGATGATGGCAACCAGGCCATCTTTGCCATTCATAGTGAGAATAACATCCAGATGATTGCCTCCACCTATTACAAGACACACCTTCTCTTCCACGAGAATAACGTGGTGGGCTCGGCAGGTGGTTGCGGCACAGGCTGTTTCCGTGCTGACTACACCAAACTGGAGAACAGCGTACCCGTCTATCGTTTTGCAGACCAGCAGGACTACAACTACCAGAAGGAGGACATGATCAGCACCTACTACAAGGATGACAAGAAAGTCTCAGATGCTGAAGGCAAACGCATCCTCGACAGTTTCGGTGAGGTGAAAGACATCATCCCGCTGATGCATGAGTTTGAGGCAAGCAAATAATATTACTCAACTTTCGGAAATTGAGTAATTAAGATTAAAAAAGTAGGGGCTTCGTATCAATCGGAGCCTCTACTTTATTGTTTTTTTACAAATTGAGCCATTTTTTTTGTAAAAAAGTAAGGAATATAAAAAAAGAACCTATATCTTTGTCGCAGAAACAGAAACACAAATCTATATCATTATGAATCAGTTTTTATCATTTATCAAAGGAAATGGGAAGGCGAGTTCCTTCCTCATGACAACTATGCTGTCGCTCTTGATGTTGCTCTCGACAGAGAAAGCATCCGCCTACGATTTCATGTGGGATAGCGACAAGTACGTGTTCCGTGGAATGGGGACGAGCGTAAGCATCGAGTTGCCTATCTATGACAAGGATGGTCGCGACATGTGGGCCATCGATGGTTATGTGTATGTGAAAGCTGCCGGCAAGCAGGAGGTGACGCTGCTGCACTACAAGTCGGAGGGCGACATCTCGGGCGGCGCAAAGAACAACGATGCCAAGTTTGACACGAGCATCGGTGGTGTGCTGAAAATCAAGGACACCAGCGGAAGTTGGGTGCGTCTGTCGAACACCCAGCAGACAGTCAAGATCTATAGTAGTGGCGACCACTTCACTGCTGTGCTGGAATGGGAGGCTCCCTACGAGTGGCGCGGTATGGATTTGGAATTCAGGGTAAAGGTGCATGGTGACCAAAATGCTTGGAAGGAGTGGAACAAGGAGTGGACGAAGAAAGTCAGTGCACTGATGTCCCCACCTGCTACGATAGAGCCCAGTATCATGACTTCAATGCTCACCAACGAGGCGGGGCACGCCAGGGAAATCAGTGTGATGTGGCAGATTGCTGCCAGTCAGGTGACAGGTGCCACAGCTTATTATAAGGCTAATGGTGTCGACAAGAGCACCAAGTTGGCCAATGAGACTTTCGGTACTATCTATGTGCCTTCCGACCAGCTCGTTGATGGACTCTATGTAAAAGTGAACTATAAGGACAACGAGAATCATGATGTGACTGGAGTGGACTCGAAACCCTACGACGTGCCTTACTTCCATCAAGCTAAGAACGTAAAGACCAAGTTGCTCACCAACGGCAATGTGGAGTTGACTTGGGAAGTGGATAATCCAGACCGTAATGATATCATGAAAACCGACTTCTGGCTCATTCAGCGTAACACGTCAGGGTCATCGAAGGACGATGATGCGAACTGGATTACTATCGGGCAGATAAGCTTTCAGCAGGGAGAAGCCAGTTATAAGTTCCCCGACAACACTATGCTGAATGCCTATGAAGGCAAGACGGTTTATTACCGTGTGCAGCGCGCATCGGTAGCCGACAGTTGGGGTTATAGCACCCAGAGTGGTGCCGGCAAGGGGGTGTTGTTGCAAAAGTTGGCACTACCCGATATTTTGTCGGCTACTGCCATCAAGTCTGACGAATGGGGTCAGAACAACCGGCATAAGGTAAGTCTGAGTTGGGAGACCAACCAGAATGTCACCGATATAGAGACTCCCACCTTCTGTCTGCGTAACCGCGACGACTGGGATGAATTGTGCATCATTGTGAGCAAAGGCTTCAACACAGTCAATGTGGTGATGATGGATGACATTGACATCAGTGGCAGCGAGTTGATGTTAGGTGAGATCGATATGCCGTATTGTGGCACCTTCGATGGTAAGGGTCATACACTGACCGTCAATTACAATACGACTGAACAGTATAGTGGTCCATTCCGCTATGTAGGCACGGGTGTTGTCATCAAGAACCTGCATACGGCTGGAACCATCCAGACATCCGCGAAGTTTGCCGGTGGCATCGTCGCGAGGGTGGATGGTACATCTATATCTACAACTACAGCTACGATTGATAGGTGTTGGTCGTCGGTTGAAATCAATTCAACGGTGAACGGCGACGGCACACATGGCGGTATCGTAGCGCATCAAAATACTGGGTCGTTAACGATTAGCAACAGCTTGTTCGATGGCAAACTGCTTGGAAACCTAACATTTAATTGTGGAGGTATCGTGGGATGGCGTGAAAACAATAGCAAACTCAGCCTGAGTAAAGTGCTGTTTGCTCCGCAGAGTGTAACCATCAATACGAGCGGATCGTATACATTCTTCCGAAATTCGACAAACGTCAGCTATTACCAAATGTACGACTGCTTTTATACCCAGCGCTTTGGCACTTCGCAGGGTTCTTCAGTCTCGAGTTCGGCTCAGGATCAGCAAGCCAAATTGGGTGATAACTGGACGGTACAGGACAACAAATGCGTACCGTTGATGGTGAAAGATTTCTTCAGCATCAAGAGTTCTAAGGATTGGGATGCTTTTGCAAAGCTTGTCAATAATGGCAATACAGCAATAAATGCCGTACTCGAAGCCGATGTGGATATCAGTCACAGCGAGTTGATGGTGGGTACGGAGACCAATCCGTACAGCGGTACGTTCAATGGATGCGGACATACGTTGAAAGTGGGATATAACACTAGCAAGCAGTTTACGGCTCCTTTCGCCTATGTAAGTAGTGCAACCTTCAAGAACCTGCATGTGACAGGTAGCGTAAAGGGTGGCATGCATACTGCAGGACTTATCGGTAAATGTATGGGCAACGGAAGAATTACCATTGCGAGTTGCTGCGTGTCTGCCGACATCACTTTCAGTGGCGAAGGTTCTACATCCCCTCATGGTGGTGGCTTCATAGGTCACTGTTGTGATGCATACTGCAAAATTCAAAATTGCCGTTTCGACGGAAGTTTCACCGCCACTAGTCAGTCAAACTCTTATGCGGGCGCTTTCGTAGGTTGGGAGCATACTAGAAAAAGCTATCTGGAGAACAATCTGGAATGTGGAACCTATAACAATATAAAATATACAGGTTTCTGCTTCCGCTATATTGAAAATAAGAGTGAAAAGTACGGAAACGGTGGTGATAGTAACAACATGAACAACTACTCGTTCCAGAACTGGGGTGAGATGGGCAGTGGTTATGCCAATGTCCAAAGCCTTTCAACCTCCGAGTTGGTTATAAAGTTGGGATCGGGCTGGACGATGCAAGACGGCAAGTGCATGCCCGTGATGGATACAAGTACCGCAGGAGAACAGTATAAGGCCTACGTATGGGATCATAATGCCCAGATGACGCTCCACACCGATAAGTATGTGAACGGGGAGCTTCGCTATACGGAAGAGCGTGACATCACTGAAGATGAGCGCAAGGCTGGTCGGTTGGATTTGGACCTCACGTCACCTTGTGTGGACTACGGCTTCCGCATCGAGGTGGTTCGTAGTAATTCGCAACTTAATATCGGTGATAAAACTGCGGACGTGATGACGAGCACATACGAGATTCCAGTGAGGTATCCTTCTGAATTTGTTTCAGGAGACACCATTGCCATCGCTTCACGAGAAGATTGGGAAGCCTTTGTTGATCTTGTTGCTCAATACCGTGATGAGGATATGAAATCTTACAATGTGGTGATGACGAAGGATATTGATCTGGGGGATAGTCAGGCAGTTATTGGAGATATTACCTCAACCAATTATACCAAGTTCCGTGGATCATTCGATGGCCGGGGGCATACGCTGACGGTAAATTATAAAGGACACAGTGCTCCATTCCACTGGTTGGAAAATGCCACCGTGAAAAATCTGCATGTTGCGGGAAGTATAAGTGAAACGATCAACACAGCTGGTATTGCAGAGAGAGCCATCTCCTCCACCATAGAAAATTGCCGTGTGTCTGCCCAATTGAATATTACCCAAAGCTCAATAGGTAACCGTCCTATCATAGGAGGAATCATAGAGGAGGCTGAACGTGGAGACATTATCATCAAGAATTGTTTGTTCGATGGAGCCATCAGTACCCAGCGCAATGGAACTTACCTTGGCGGTCTGGTGGGAATATTGTCAAGAAATGCCAACGTCGAAATTATTAATAGTGTGTTTAGTCCGTCCACTGTGCCATCTGTTGAGAAGGGGGGAACGATGATTGTAAGCAACGTGGGATATGATAATGTACAGATTACGAACTGCTATTATACTGAAGTTCTTTCCGAACTGCAGGGAACAGATGCTTCGTCATTCTCTTTGGATGAGATGCTTGAAAATTTGGGCAAGCCATGGACGTTGTACAAAGGAGGATTATCTCCATGGGAGGCGCAATCAACCCCTCATACCATCTTCTATTTCGACAACAATGTGAAGTTGGATTCTGTTAGGGCGACAAATCTGCACAATGTCGTTCAGTTGAAGTGGTACACTAATGGTGGTGATGCCGACTATTTCGATGTGTATCGTCGCGACCTGACTGCGAAGACAGACTTCCAGTTGATTGAGGGAGGGGTGCAAGAAAGTGGTTATACCGACAGAACCGTTAAGGCACATCGTAAGTATGAATATATGGTGAAGGCTATAGTGCAGTGTGAAGGTGTGCACATCGACTCGGTGTCCTGCAAGGGGCATTGCGATGACTTTGGTCGAGTGAGCGGCTTCGTGCGTATGCCGAATGGAACAGGTATCGGAGGTGTGGAGGTGAAGGCAACGCCAGACCCGTCGCTCAGCGGCGTGGGTGTGGAGCGCATCGTAACGACTGATGAGACTGGTTACTTCCTCATCGACACGCTCTACTATGTGCCTGACCTTGGTGCTTATACCCTTCAGGTGCAAGTGACTGGCGAGGGTCCTCAATACACGAATGCCACCATCAACTTCACGGAAGACAAGAACGAGTACACCAACACAGTGCTGGCTCTGCGTGAGTATTACGTTTTCACTGGTAAGGTGCTCTATGATGGCACCAGCATTCCTGTACCTGGCGCTCAGTTCAAACTTGATGGGAAGCCACTCTACAACTACCAGCAGAAGCGTGTGGAGACCGACAACCAAGGTGCCTTCACCATCAACATTCCTGCTGGTCCACACAAGATTCAGGTGGAGAAAGAGGGACACGTGTTTGAGAACGGCGGCTACTACATCGACCTGGACAACAAAAAGGACTCCACAGAGCACAACTGGCAACGCAACATTGCTGATGTGTATCTCTGGGACCAGACCCGTGTGATCTTGCGTGGACGTATGGTGGGTGGCGAGATTCAAGGCTCGAAACCTCTTGGACAGTCACTCTCAACCAACAACTTGGGTAACAACCTGAAGATGGTGATGCAGCTGGAAGGCGATAACACCTCGTGGATTGTACGTGACCCGCAGAACCTCTCTATCACGGAGCGTAAGGACTCACTGCGACATGGTGCCATCAACCATAAGACTGGTGAGAAGAAGGATATGACCCGTTGGGAGATGACCCGCCACAACATCACCATTCATCCTGACGATGTAACGGGTGAGTACGAAATCAAGCTCTTCCCTGTGAAATATAAGATCACGGAGCAGTCCTGTACGGGCTATCCCACTTTGTTCCAAGATGGAAAAGTGGGCGAGACGCTTGACCTGACCTACGTGGGCAACGACAGCATCGTTGAGTACAAGTGTGTTTATCATACGCCAGTGAAACTGGATGTGAAGCAGTTCAATCTTTCGGGTGAGACCTTCTTTGGAGACAGCTACTATCTGGCAGAGGATATCGACAACAGCGTGGATACTGTAACTATTTGGATCGCGCCGACAGACAGCACTGATGCACGTTACGTGCTCAAACATCCTGTGTTCATGAGCAATGCCTCTTACCTGTTCAATCTGCAGGCTCAGGAGGAATATTGGTTTGAGAATCGTTCTGACACGCTGCCAGACATTGTGCCGTTGCACGAGGGAACAGTTTATTTCCACAATGATCTGGTGGGCAACAACGTGACTGACAGCGTGAAGCTCGACTCCATTGGACGCGGTTACTATCAGTTCATTCCAAAGAACACCACCTTCCTCGGCGACGATGAGAGCTCGTTGCGTACGCTTGACATTAACTTGCTCTACGATGGTGTTTATTACGACGTGAAACCGTTTAATGGCGGATTGATGCGTGCCTACGTGATGGGTGCCGTACCGGCAGCCAGCGGACGTCAGGTGGTTTCAAAGGGTGGTACCCACCTTATTGACATTCTGCGTGACCCACCGGGCAGTGGTAGCTCTGCCTATATTGAGAAGGGTTCGAAGACCAAGTATGCCTATACACTAGCGATGGATGGCAAGATTGGCATTAATATGGAAAAGGTTACAGGTTCTGGTGCGAATTTCTATCAAGGTCTATGGGGCGGTGTGACTCCAGCAGGTACCACGGCAGGTACCATCAGCAGTGCAAAGACCACATCAGAGATGGCGTTCAGTTTTGGCGTGAAATGTGGTGGCACATGGGTGTATAGCTATGAGATGACCACCACCGAGCGTATTCAGACCTCGTCAAACTCTAAGTGGGTAGGTCCGAAGGCCGATATCTACATCGGTATGACCGATAATATCATTGTGGGTGATGCTGTAGCTGTGCGTATGGTTCCAGAAAAACAGTTTGAAAAGTTGAAGTTGCGCACCAACGGCAAGATACAGCTTGACGGGCACAAGTACGACATCAAGGACGGTACAGTACAAGTGCTGGCCACGGGTGTTAATGCCAAGAAAGAGAAAGTGTATCTGATTAGTGACGAGGTGTTCAATTACTATGCTGAGTTTAATTCAGAGTTCATGCATACAGGTGAGTATATCGAGAAGGAATTGATCCCGAACCTGTTAAAGATGCGAAATGAGCGTCTATTGCCTATGGGCACTGATGAAAAGTCAGCTAAGACTATGGCTGATAACGACAGTCGCAACGTCTATATCAGCTTGGTAGATGCCTCAAATCCTGAATTTGGTTATCATGCAAGTCTCGCCTCTGACGGGAAAGCCAAGTACAAAGTGATACGTCCTTCCAAGATTTCTTCCAATATTGACGAGATAGAGCAATATAATAATGAAATCATCACTTGGGCAGGCTTCCTCGCGAAAAATGAGAAAGAGAAAGTGCAGGCTCCCTACAATGCCGACTTGGTGAAGAACTTCGACTTCGACGGAGCTGCCAATGTGCAGTATAGCGAGTCATTCACTACTTCCGATGACTACTCGCGTTACCTCCGTTTTGAGCCGTTCTCACTGTCGCTCAACAACTTGCCCGACCAGATATTGTCTCAGTCATTATTGGAAGCATCACCTCTCATGAAATTTGGAAAGGATGAAAATGATGTTACGATCGATGTTTTTCCTGGATCAGGTGCTACTGTCAAGGTGAAAGTTAAACCAGTGTTCACCCTTGATATTAATGACAAGAACAGCAAGTCGGAGTCTTGGTCTAAGAAGGCTGGCTTCACGCTCAGTGCTGCCAACAAGTCAAACTTGAGTGTCAGTGTCTATCGCTCAAAGGTTAACAAGAATGAAGTTAAAGATTTGGTGAATAAGGGTGATGCTGATGCATTCCTGCTCTATAGCAAGAACACACTCGACCATGTACGTGGTGGTGCTACGGGCTTAGGTGTCGGTCTAAACTGGATGACTTATGCTAGCAACGATGAGCAGATGTATGGTAACTTTATCTTCGTGACCAATGGCGGTGCTACGGTTGCCCCATGGGAAGATGAGCGCAAGACGAAGTTTTATCAGCCTGGTACGGTCCATGACCAGAAGACTGTGAAGATTGACCAACTGCGCATTTGGGCTGAGCAGAGCATCGTGTCGAACGTGCCATACGGCGAGCCTGCCCGCTTCACCATCTATATGTGTAATGAGAGTCCTACTCCAGACAAGGCTTCGCCAATCTTCGTGATGGGTGCTCCAGACAACATGAATCAACATGGTGCCCGCATCATGTATAGTGGTAATGTGCTGAATGGTTCCGGCTACAATGTTGCCCTCTCGCCTGGTGTGGTGGTGGCTAAGGAAATAGAGGTATTTGCTGGTGAGGGTTTCGACTATGAGGATTTGGGTATCCAACTCTATGATGCCAACGATATACCGCAGGCTGTCACCGTGAAGCTCTCTGCCCACTTTGTGCCTTCGGCTGGTAACATTGCCATCTCTACGCCTGGTGACAAATGGGTTGTGAATACAGAATCGCCTTATGACAAGAAAGAGTTAAGCTACTACATGCCTGTGCGGATTGATGGCTTCAACGTGAACCAGCGTAACTTTGACCATATCGAGTTGCAATACAAGCTCTCGACGCAGGGCGATAAGGATTGGGTGAACATCTGTTCATATTATAAGAGTGATTCCCTCATGGCACTGGCAAGCGGCACCTGCAAGCTCATTGAGAACGACGGCTATATCACGGCAAGTTTCTTTGGCGAGAAAGACCCCGTGGAGCAGTATTACGACTTGCGCGCTGTGGTGTATTGCCGAAACGGAAACGGCTTCCTCACGTCCTCATCACCTATACTCACTGGTGTGAAAGACACGCGTCGCCCGCAGCTTTTCGGAACTCCGAAGCCAGTGAACGGTATTTTGGGTATTGGTGACGACATCACTGTTGCCTTCTCAGAGCCTATTGCTAGCAATTATCTCTCGGAGGTGAACAACTTCGAGGTGCTGGGTCTCACCAACTCCAGCAACATCACGCAGGGCACTTGTCTACGCTTTACAGGCAATGATGCTGGAGCATCCACCCAATCTGTACGGAATTTCGCGGCAAAAAGTTTCACGCTGGACGTGATGATCAATCCTGATGATCACACACTGCCTATGGGCATCTTCAATCACGGCACTATCAGAAAGAACTTGCAAGCAGGTCTGACAGACGACAACCGTATGATGGTCATCCTCAACAAAGAGGTGTTCATCAGTGACAAGCCGGTGGATTTCAAAGGGCTGCACCAGATAAGCTATGTGTTCGATGTCGATGCTATACATCAGAAGACCAACATTTACTTCTATGATGGAAATATGAAGATTGGATCAGGCGTTTACGATGGTCTCTATGATGGAGTAAGTACTACAATCGTGTTGGGTCGCAAGTTCAATCTGGAAGATCCTACTAGTCCTGAAAGTTTCGTGTCGGAAGACTATCGCGGCACTATGCTGGAAATGCGTGTCTGGAACAAGGCGCTTTCTGAAGGAGAAATCCAGCAATATTCGAGAAAACGCTTGACAGGTTACGAGTCAGGATTGCTTGACAACTTCGCGATGAACGAAGGTAATGGCACCGTTTGCTACAACAAGGCGGTAGGTGGTTCAGACCTCCAACTTCATACCGCTACATGGAATGTGCCAGCAGGCTTGAGTATGAAGCTTGATGGAGAGAAGGGAGTGGTGCTCAACGACAGTGCTTTCGTCCGCACGAACACCCAAGACTACACGCTGATGTTCTGGTTCCGGACGGCACAGGCAAATGGCACATTGCTGTCCAACGGTCCTGCCCTCACGGAGCCGCAGTGGAGAAATCACTTCAACATCGGGCTGAAAGAGGGTAAGATCTACTATCGCAACGGAAGGATGGAAGTGCAGAACTCTGGTTTGAAAGAATATAATGACGGTGCTTGGCACCATCTGGCAGTGACGGTGAACCGTGCACGCAATGTGGGTAACCTTTACGTTGACCAGCAGCTGCTGCAGTCCTTCGATGTCGATACGCTGGGTGGC
>CADBXS010000068.1 GCA_902798705.1 uncultured Bacteroidales bacterium | reverse complement strand
CTTATTACGAAGGCTAAGCAGAAGTATATAGAATAAAATGCACCACATCGCAATCATTGATTACGGTGCGATGTAGTATGGGCCTGAATAGTTACAGAATGAGAGTGCCGACGGTGGACTCTATTCGGGCTATCTCTTGGAAGGCAAGAACAAAAACCTGACATGGGCAATGATGAGCGCTGCCGAAGCCGCTTCCAACGACTCAGCTGCTTGGTACGTGTCGTTCACTCCATCCAACCAGTACTACCAGCTCCGCAATGTTGCCACAGGCAACTACATCACCTATCAGTCGGGGAACTTCAGGACTGTGGCACGTAGCACAGCACCTACCGCCAATGAGAATCTCCATGTGATGAAAAGCCGCATCGACCTAACGATTGGTTCGGGCAGCGACACATTCACAGGCAGAGGATTCTGGTTCATCCACCCAACGACCGACTGGACACCTCCAACGATGACAGGAACGCGCTCGGGTGTGACAAGCCAGACATTCAACATTGCCAACAGTGCCACTCAACAGCGCTGGCTCCTGCTCGATGCCGACCAGCTCTCCATCTTCGACCGCTACGGAACTGCCGGCACTTTGGCTCGCTTCAACGAAAGGCTTGATGGTTACAAGAAACTCCTCGAAGTGCCTTACACAGCCACGGGCGACGATGTAACGGCTTTGTTCAGTTCGGCTGTTACCAAAGCAGAAGGCGACGTCAGCAAAGCCAAGACACCAGACGACATCATCAGCGTGGAGACAACTCTGCGTACGGCAGCTCTCGACTTCCTTGAGAATGTCAGCATCACCGATACCGACCAGCCTTTCGACCTCACCTTCCGTATCGCCAATGCTCAGTTTGCTGACGAGTCGCTCTACGGATGGGAGTTCAACCACGAAGCAGAAGCGAACGATGGTGTCGTTCTCCTGCCTGACCTCACCTACCACTTCTATCAGGACATTGAGGACGTGCCAATCGGAAACTACAAACTGGAAGCCAACGCATTCCAAAGCCCTGGCACAGCAGAAACCGTCTATGCTGACTACCTCGCTGGCAACGACAACGTCTCAGCACACATCTACGTGGTGAAGGCCATCACCCGTGAGAACATCAAGAACATCATGGCCGACCGTCAGACGTCAGCACTCTGTACTGGCAGCGACGACGAAGTGATGCTGGCTGATGGCACCTTCGTTCCTGTCACTGCCAAGGGTGCAGCCGAATATTTCGAGAAAGGCCTCTACGACAACATCGTCATCGGCAGCTTCCCACGTCGCAACGTCACCTTCCGCATCGGTGCCCGTTCTCTCAAGCGCGGCGACAACTGGTGGTCTGCATTCAGCAACTTCCGCCTCTACTTCTACGGACAGGCAGAAGTGCCAAGTGGCATCGACATGATTCATGAAAGCGAAGGCGAAAGCGCAATCTATTCTCTCACAGGTGTGAAAGTGGGCACATCCACTCACCAACTCCCTGCTGGCATCTACATCAAGAACGGCAAGAAACTGCTTGTGAAATAGCAAAAACAGTTGAACACCAAAGGGCGGGACATCAGTCAACAGACTTTTGTCCCGCCCTTTTTGTTTTGGGGAAATACGATTCATACATCAACAACCAATGGGATGAAATTGACCAATCCTTGAACAGGCATGAATAAATTGTCAGCTTGTTGCCATGTATCTCAATTGTTTTACTTACCTTTGCTGAAAGTCTGTATCGACCTTTTTTTCTGAAAATACATTTCAATCATTTTAACTCTCAATCAAGACATGAACAAGGGTATTTTTGTGACTGCAATACTGCTCTGCATGAGTGTGTTCGCATTGACGAACGAAACGAAAGCCAGCGAGAAAACCATGCCATCGATGCACAAACGCACTGCATCGCCTAACGGCAAACTGGTGCTGACGTCAGAGGATGATGGCCTGACACTCAGTTGCGAGGGACACTTGGCACTCCGTCTGCCTGCTGTGGGTCTGAACGGAAAGACGATGGGCAAGCCAACATTCGTGAAACACGTGAAAGCCGACTACACGATGCTGTCGGGCAAGCGAAGCCATTGCACCAACGACGCCAATGAATACGCACTGACACTGGGAACTGACGGAACGAAACTGATAGTCCGACTCTACAACGACGGTATGGCTTTCCGTTATGAAGGAACTGTGCCACCATCCACAGCAGAGGAGGCATTGGCTTATCGCATCCCTGAGGGAACACGCCGCTGGATACAGCGATGGACGGAAAGCTACGAGGGATTCTTCCCACTGACCACCACTTCAGGTGAGCAGGGACGCTGGGGCTATCCAGCATTGATTGAGCCAGCCGACGGACTGTTTGCCCTCATCACCGAAGCGAACATCGAACGGGGACAGAGTGCTTCGTGCCTCTACAGCCAAGGAGACACCTTCCGCGTGGTGCCCGACGAGCAGGAGAGCCGCACGGCAGGTGCATGGCACACACCATGGCGTGTGGTGATTGTCGGTTCCCTTGCTACTGTGGTGGAATCGACTTTGGTGACAGATGTGTCGGAGCCATGCGCACTGACTGACACCAGCTGGATTCACCCAGGTGTCGTGTCGTGGGTGTACTGGGCTTACAACCACGGTTCGAACGACTACAATATCATTAAGAAATATGTCGATATGGCTGCCACACTCCATTTGCCATACGTGCTTATCGATGCCGAATGGGACGAAATGAAAGACGGCAAGACTATTGAGGATGCCGTGAACTACGCCCATACACAGCATGTGAAGCCACTCATCTGGTACAATTCCAGTGTGGGTTGGATTAACGGTGCTCCCGGACCTAAGTTCCGACTGAACAAGCCAGAGGACCGCGAACGCGAATTTGCATGGTGCGAGCGCATCGGTGTGGCAGGCGTGAAGATTGACTTCTTCTCGGGCGACAACCAAAAGAATATGGACTATTGCCACGACCTGATGGAAAGTGCCGCACGTCATCACTTGCTGGTCAATTTCCATGGTGCCACCATACCACGCGGTTGGCAGCGCACCTACCCTAACCTCCTCTCCACGGAGGGCGTGTATGGCGCCGAATGGTACAACAACGTGCCAACCTTCACCAAGCGTGCCGCTCAACACAATGCTACTCTGCCTTTCACGCGCAACGTCATCGGTCCGATGGACTACACGCCTTGTGCCTTCAGCAACTCTCAGCATCCGCACATCACATCGAACGCTCACGAGCTGGCGCTCACGGTGCTCTACGAAAGCGGTCTGCAACACCTCGCCGACAAGCCCGAGAGCTTCTTGGCACAACCCAAGGAAGTGCAGGATTTCCTGAGCCATCTGCCAGCCAGTTGGGATGAAACACGCTTCGTGTCGGGCTACCCAGGCGAATTCGCTGTGCTGGCTCGTCGCAGTGGCAACACATGGTATGTGGCAGGTATCAACGGAACGGACGAAGTCAAGTCCATCCCACTGCCTCTCAAAAAAATCGTGGGCAAAAAAGGAACCTACGACTTAATTGAGGACAACGGAAACTCTCCCGAGAAATGGCAAATCAACACATCCGTAAGCAACCAACCTATCCCTACCAACTTGGAATGCCAACCACGAGGCGGATTCGTACTCGTGATACGAAAATAAATAAACCTCCTATTCAAAACGCCAGTTCGGATGAACTGAATCAATCCTTCGATTTTGCTAAAATGCCGAGCCCTCGGCGTAGTTCCAGCGAGCCTTCGCCATCTCAACGCCGAGGGCTCGCTGATTCGATAACGAGCCTTCGAGCAACTAGTAGAACCTTTAACTCGGCGCAAGCCAATCGAAGGAGCGCTTCAGACAAGTTCCTCATGCGTTGCACCAAAAGCATTCCTTTGTCGCAATATTACTATGCCCTCATTTCCTATTCATAAGAAATCAAAGGTTGAATCAGACCACTGAAGATGATGGTTCAATATGACATGATTGAACCGTCATTTTCTTTTTTCGAGTGAAAGTGTATTTAGTTTCCAAAAAAAGTAGTACATTTGTCGGTGTAAAAGAAAATATCAGAAATATGAGCAAGTACGAAATCCCCTTCCTAACTGCCTGCATACATGCTTTCGGACAACGCTTTTCCATGACACGTCAAGCGGCGTTCCGTTATCTGCATAAGCATAAGGGATTGGCTTTCCTTATAGAATTCTACGACGTAGAGCACCTACAGTCTATGGACGAAACCATTGACGACTTGCTTATCATCTGCCAAAAGAATGGGGGGACACTGGCATGAAACTCTATCACGGCACCAATGCCGACATCGAGAACATCGACCTTACACGAGGCTTGCGACATAAGGACTTCGGCAAAGGTTTCTACGTGACACCGGATCGCAAAACAGCCATCCGTATGGCACAAAAGAAGGCACGACTGTTCGGTGGCACTCCAACACTCATCACATACGAAATGGATGATGCCGCTCTGCACTCCAACTTAAAAGTAAAGCTGTTCCCCGAAAAGGCTTGTACGGAATGGCTTCTCTTCGTGGATGCTAACCGTGACAGGAAGAACACCACAGCTATCCATGACTACGACATTGTGATTGGGCCAATAGCCGATGACGGTGTGGTTCTCCAACTGACCAACTATCGTGAGGGCATCTATTCACCAGAAGAAGCAGCTCGGCTACTCCAAGACAGGTATCTGGATCAGCAATACTTTTTCGGAACGGAACGCGCTCTTCAATTCCTCCATAAAACAAAAGTCGAAATCGTATGAACCAGCCAAATCATCATCAAATAGCAACTTATCTGACAGACTATGCATTGAGCGAATTGGTGAAGTATGTGATAGAGGATACAGGATGCACCATTGAACAAGCAATGGATCGTGTCTATAATTCTCCACTGATGCAAGCCCTTCAAGATGAAGAGGGAGAGCTGTATGTGCAGAGTCCCGCGTATCTCTATGAATTGATGGAGCATGGAATAAAGGGACATAAATAGTTGCAAAGACCGCGTTCTGGTAGAGTACATGGCTGTATCAGCCGACAATTCAAGATATACGGGGTTAACTGTGGAGGAAATCGAAGCTTTGTAATAATAAGACTCTCCCCGAAACAGTCAGGGAGTTGCGCCGAGGATAGTGTGGCGCAACTCCCTGATTTCGTTTTGTATTAGTTCTCCTTTGATATTACTCCAATGGAAGATACCAATTTTTCTTGTCGATGAGCTTCTGATAGAGAGCGGCATTGAGGGTGCCGGAACGACGAGCAATCTTGTCGGCAAGGAATGCTGGGTCGTTGCGGTGAAGGGCAATGCGCTGGAGGTCGGCAAAGCGGAATCCTTCGAAGGCTTCTTCGAGTGCCATTTCATCGATAAGGAGGTTCTCCACGTAGAGGATGGAGTCGTTGCGCGTTGGAAGCGACGGAATGATGTAAGTGGTGTCGGCATCTGCATCTCCGCAACCACGCGAATGGATGCCGGAGGTGTTCTCACGTGTGAACGAGTATTGGCTGAACTGGATGAGGCCACCAGCACGTGCTTGCTCGGCAGAACTGATGTAGCCACGCTCCAGGGTAACGTAGTTGAGACCCCACTTCAGCACGGCGAATGCCGATTCTGGGAAGCCGGCACGGTTGAGTGCTTCGGCATAGCGCAAATAGATAGGAGCAAGTCGATAAGTGGTGACGGTAGGCAGAATGGTCTGGTGAGTCACACTATTGCTGTTGCTGTTGCGGCTGGTTGGGAACTTGTTGTTGGTCTGTCGGATGCTGGAGTAGTTGGTGTTGATAGTACCCGAAGCACGCTGTGTGAGAATGGAATAGAGACGAAGGTCGCCTCGCAGGTTCTCGTTTTCGTAGATGAGGGTATCAGGAGGACTGATTGTGTCGATCATCTGCGTGGAAGGGTCGGAATAGACCAACGTGTAGTGCTGAACACGTGAGAGCTGCTTGAGTGCGCCAGACGATGTAACCTGGAAGAAATAGTTGTTGTCTTCCGTGGAGTTGAACACATCGGGGAGGAGACTGATGATTCCATCGTACTCGGATGTCTCCATAGGAATGTAGGAGATTGTTTCGTCGTTACCTCGGCTGAAAGCAGAGCTGAAGTTTGACGTGGTAGCGGTGAACTCATAGTCAGCCCATTGTGCACGGGTGATGCCCAGCGGATGAGTGTTATTGAGGACCGTGAAGTAGTCATGATAGTACTTGGCAGCTTCCTGATAGCGTCCGCTCCACAGGCAGAGATCGCCTAAGAGTACACGAACAGGGATGAAGAACCTTGCAGATGGGAGGCTGTTCATGTTTCCCCACTCAGGTGTCTTCGTATCGACGTATGGAGCAAGGTCGTTGATGAAATAGTCGGCAATCTGCAGGATGTCGTACTTCGGATACAGGCTCACGTCGCCTTCTTTCTCGGTGAGAATAGGCTGGGTGACGAAAGGCACGCTGCCATAGTGAATGGCAAGCTGGAGATAAGTCCACGCACGAAACGCTTTCACTGCTGCATATTCACGTGCAAAGACTTTCTCGCCTCGCTTGCTGAGCATGGTATCTACTCTCGAGAGGAAGAAGTTGCAGTTCTGAATCACAGCATAGTAGTCGGCCACCTCGTTGTAGGCGTTGTCGGCATCTGCTGTGAAATTGGCAAGCTGCTGAAGGTCGTTGGATGCATTCTCCGTGATTTCGGTGAGGTCGCCTCGTATTTCGCCTAAAATGACGGTGCGGTCAGCCAATTTCTGCATCTTGTTGATGATGCCCAACACGGAATAGACCGTGTCGTTTGGCGTGTTGAGTTTGTTGTCCTCGTAGAACTCCACCAAACTGGATTCAGGCTCTGAGCAAGAGGTGAAAGTGAAAAGTGAAAAGTGAAAAGTGAAAAATAGAAGTAGAAGACCCACCCCCAGCCCCTCCCTGTGAGGGATGGGAGTAGATACTCTGCTAATAAATTTGCCTAATATATAATTCTTCATAATTATTATTTTTTTAATGTAACGTCATTGCTTGAGTAAAACTTCCTTTTCCTCCCCTCGGGGAGGATAGGAGGGGGCTTTTACAGCTTAATCTTCACACCGAGGGAGAAGTTACGTCCGAGAGGGAGAAGTCCGCGGTCGATTCCCTGTCCGAGAACGGTGTTGCTCTGAGCAAATTCAGGGTCGGAACCGAGATAGCGAGTAAGCGTGAAGAGATTGTTTCCTGCAGCCCAGATGGTAATACCTTGCAGATAGGTGTTACTGATAGGGATGTCGTAGGAAAGTGTGACGTTCTTCAGACGGAGATAGCTGCCATCCTCAATCCAGCGGTCGGAGAATCGGCTGTTGCCCATCTGGTCGCCGTAGGTAGCATGAGGAATGTCGGTTTTCTGTCCCTCGTATGTCCAGCGGTGAAGCATAGCAGTGGTCTGGTTGTAGAAGTTGTTGCCACCTTCGAGGATGCTGCGCTGGTAGTTGTAGATGTCGTTACCCAAGGAGTAGTTGAACACCACATCGAGGGCGAAGTGCTTGTAGGTGAGCTTCGTGAAGATGTTTCCGTAAGCGTCAGGATTAGGGTCACCAATCACCTGTCGGTCAGCATCGTTGATGATGCCATCGTTGTTGGTATCGACAAATTTCATGTCGCCTGCTCCGAAATACTGACGAAGTCCTGTGGATGAAACCTGATAGAGGTTTGCCTTGGCAGCTTCAGCTGTCGATGCGAAAACGCCATCAGTCTTGTAGCCGTAGAACATACCAGCAGGCTGTCCTACCTGACTGATGATGGTGCCACCATAGAGCTCGGTAGTGAAGGACTTGGAGTTGTTTGGCAATTCCTTGATTTTGTTCTTATAGTGTCCGATGCTGGCACCGAGCGACCAAGTCCAGTTCTTCGTTGCGATGAGACGCAGGTTGAAGTTGGCATCGAATCCTTCGTTCGAGAGTTTGCCACCGTTTGTCCAGTTGGTGTTCATACCTGTGAGGTAAGAGAGGGCATTGAGCGAAAGGAGGTTGCTGGTAGTGCTACGGAAATAGTTGAAGCCAAACTGCACGCGATTGTTGACAGCAGCGAGTTGCAAGCCTGCCGTGAGGCGAGTGGTGGTTTCCCACTGGAGCTTGGTGTTACCGATGTTGCCGAGTGTCTTGCCCGAGATGCTGTTGAACATCTTGCCTGCCACGAAGTAGGTGCGTGATACCTGCGAATTGACATCGTCGTTACCCAGCATATCGAAACCCACATTGAGCTTGAGGAAGTCAATGCCCTTGAGGCGATACCAAGGCTCGTTGCTGATGACCCAGGCAGCTGCCACAGATGGGAAGAAGCCCCATGCGTACTTGCCAATCTTGATACCGTCCTTGGCATCAACACCGAAGCGGGACGAACCGTCGAGGGCAAGTGCTGCGAGAAGATAGTAGCGCTCAGCATAGTTGTAGTCGGCTTGTGCGTAGTAGGTCATGTCCACATACTTGTCTTCTGTTCCGTCAGTCTGCTTGTAGGAGAGAGAAGAGGACATGTTAGGTGTCTTGTCGTTACCCGAGTTGTAACCAATCTGTGTGTCGAGCTTGTAGGCACTGTTAAGATAGCGCAAACCACCACGAACATTGAAGAGATGTGCGTTGAAGCGACGATTCCAGTTGAAATAGGTGTCGCTCATGATGACTGTCTGCTTACCTGCCAATGCTGCACTGCAGTTGTCCACACGTCCGATGCCTTCCACGTCGTAGCTTGGCACGCCATTCGTAGGAAGGTAATAGTTCTGGTCGGTATTGACAAGGCTGAAGGCAAATTGCTCTGTAATGCTCCAATAGCGGTTGATGTCCCACTTAGGGCGAACGGAGAGCGTGATAGAGCGGTTACCGAAGTTGTTACGGTTGTCGCCATCACCATTGCGAAGAATGGCAACAGGGTTGGCCAGCGAAGTGCGATAGCTGTTGTTGGCGAGTACGTCGTTCAGATAGTTGTCGGCCTCAGCAATGTAGTTCGACACGTGTCCCTGTGCATCGAAAGCGAATGGCGAGAGGAACGGAGCCTTGATAAGACTGAGGAAAGATGGCGACGAGATGATGCCGTCGGTGATGTTGTCCTTGATTCCATTGTCGCGCATGTCGCGGGTAACATCGCTATAGCTTGCATCGAAACGAACAGATGCCTTACGCGAAAGACTGATGTCGGTGTTGAAGCGCATGTTGAAACGCGAGTAGTCGGTGTTCTTGAGCGTAGCGTCAGCAAGGGCATAGCCTACAGAGAGGTTGTAGTTTGCCACGTCGTCACCACCCTGCACGTTAATGCTATAGTTCTGAGTGAACGCCTCTTTATAGACCTGCTTGCGCCAGTCGGTGTTGTTATGGAACTGAGGATAATAGTAGTAATTAGGATCGGTGTTGAGGAACTTGAATGAGTTGGACTTCGTTCCTGTAGTTCCGATAAGTTCGGAAGCATACACGCGGAACTGCTCAGCGTTCATCATATCCACCTCCTTTGGAAGGAGTTCGTAACTGCCACCGATGCTGAGGTCGATGCGTGTTGCCATCGACTTGTTGCGCTTGGTTTCAATCACCACCACACCGTTAGCAGCCTTGGCTCCATAGATGGCAGTACCATTCTTCAGCACGGAAATCTTTTCGATGTCCTCCACCATGATGTTGGCAAGGACGTTGTTGAAGAAACCGTCGTGAAGCGATGGTCGCGTGAGCTGCATGTCCTGTGGCACACCGTCGATGATGACGAGTGGTTGGGCATTGGCATTGAGGGAGTTGATACCATTCATAAACATGGCAATGCCCTGTCCTGGCATACCACTGCGTGTGAGCGTGTGGATGTCGCCACCGAAGTTCGACTGAATCTGATTGTCGATGGAAATATCGTTGTTGTTATAGGTGGCTTTCGCTGTGCGCATACTCTGAGCCGTAGTGGAAGGCGTGTAGATTTCCTTGAACTTGTCGCTATACATGAGAGTGCGGAGCTGGCTCTGTCCACCAATCGACTGCTCAACGAGCGAATAGCCTTCAGCCTCGAAGGTGAGAACCGTGGCGTAGGTAGGTACCTTGATGGTGTATTGGCCGTTCTCGTCAGACATGGCTGCATAACGACGATCGTTGTAGGCAGTGACACGCACACCGGCAGCAGGCAACTTGGTTCCTGCATCAATGACAGTACCTGTGATTTCCTTCGTTGGCACAGAAGGACGTGTAACGACAAGCTTCTTCGGAGGAGTAGGTGCTTCTTCCTGAGCGAAAGCGACTGACAATTGACAGCTGGCAATTATCGAAAGAAATAGGATTACTTTTTTATTCATGTCTTATTCCTCCTCTTCTTTAGATGGTTTGAGATAGATGCAGTCCAGATAGGTATCGCGCGAGTAGCTGGTCTCACGGCGAGTGATGCTACACTCCAGGCGGAGACGCACGTTGACGTTGGTCTGTGCATAGTTGCAGACAGGGAACGAGAAGGTGCCTATCTTGACGGTATCGACTACGTATGGGTTGTTCGACACGGCATCTTCGAAGGCCAATTCCTGCATTTCTCCCTGCTCGTCCATGTAGAAGAGCGTAGCCGTGAACTTGTTTGGCTTGAAATCGCGGGAAGCCGTGTTATAAACGGTCTTTGGCAGACAAACAGCACAGATGTCGTAGGTGCCCGAGAGTGTATTAGGCACTTCGTAAGTCACAGTCCAGTTCGAAGAGCTGGTGCGTGGGTTGATACGCATGTATGCCTGACCGGAAATGGAGTCGGCGTTACCTGCGCTGCGGTATTCCAATGTGCAATCGGTGTTCTCAAGAATACGGAACTGCGATTCGCCCTCTACCTTCACTGGCCAGAAGTAGATTTGCTCCTTCTGGAAAGGCCAAGCCTTCAGGTTGTAGAACACGCCATTACTGCTTTCGAGTGAGTCTCTCACGTAAGTCGATGAGAGCAGACCTCCTGGGAGCAGTGGCTTGTAATACACGTGGTATTCAGGATTGGAATACTTGCTGTAGGAAGTGGAGAAAATGGAGTCGTTGAGATGCTGCAAATTACGGTTGTAGAAGAGGTCTTGCATCAACAGACGGTTTACCCAGTAGTTCTGAATGGAATCGGCCTTGTTCTCACTGCCGAAGTTGAAATACTTGAGTGCTTCCTGATAGACAGGTTCCCAAATTTCCTTGCTCGGAATGAGGGCGATGTAGTTGGAGTCCTCATTGTTGATAAGGCCAAAGGTGCGATAAAGGATGTTGGAAAGCACCATCACAGAGTCGCTATACACCTTCTGTCCATCCACCAGTCCGCTCTGTACGCTTCGCTCTTCGTCGAGTTCCTGCTTTTCGAACGACTTGAGGTATTTGCCCAAATGGAGATAGTCGGTGATGGTGGTGATTCCTTCATACACATTATAAGAATAGCGCACATCGTCGTCGATGACATGAAGGAGACCGTTCTTCGCAGGAAGGTTGAAAGCATTTGCCACAATGCTTGCGTTCTTGATGCGTTCGGAAGTGATTGGAGTTTGCTTATCGTTGAGCAAAAGCACGTTGTCTGGCACTCGTTGAGCAGGGAATCCACATTGAACGTGTTGTTCTTTGGTGCCCACACAGTGAGCGACTGGTCGGCATTGAGCAGGTCAGCGTAGGTGATGTTTGTGCGCTTTGCATGGTTATACACATGTGTCACCTTGAGCACCTTGAGGAAATCGCTAAGCTGTGCATCCGACTCCACCAACTGCAAGAGAGTCTTGTCCGAAGCGGCAAGTGAGGGGTCGTAGTGGTCGTCCCAAGTGTCGGAACAAGCCGTGAAAATAAAGAATGAAGAATGAAGAATGAAGAATGTCAGTAACACCGTCAGTCCATTCCTAATCTTATGTATTACATTTTGTTTCATAATGTATATCTTTGTTTTATCTGTTCTTGTTAGATGAAGAGTGAGGAACAAAAGAAGAAAAAGCTGAATGAGTCAAATACATTATTCATTGGCTTCGCCGAGCTAAAGGTTCTTTCATTCTTCATTCTTCATTTAAAACTTAGTGAGTATCCTCAGCTGTGAGACCAGCATAAATGCTCTTTGGACAAAGTTCGAAGTAATTGATTGGGAACTCAGCCTTTGGATTTTCGAGCACGAGCTTGAAGCGTACCCAGTATTCGCGGTCAGGATGCATAGTCTGCGTGGTGAGAATCTTGCGGAGCTTACCGCTCTGTGCACGAAGCACGTTCACACCACCCTGCGACCATGAGTCCATATCCTTCATGTAGCCACGGTTGTGCATAGCCTTGTCGATAGCTTGGTTGGCTTCTTCATCGCCATCCACGTCTGCGACCCAACCGATGGTAGGGTCTGCACCCCAAACGCGAAGGTCGATAGGAATTCCCATTGGCTGCATGTTGCCCTTCTCGCCGAAGTAAATCTGAACCACACCACGCATTTCACCAGAACCGTATGCGAAGCGCACTTCGTAGGTGTTCTCTGGCACAGGAGGGAGCTTGAAGGAAATGTCGAACTGGCCGACGAGGTCAACGGCATCCTGATAGGTCATCATCCAGACGCCTCGCTGACGGAGACTCATATCAGGAGTATGCCCGTGGAAGTCCCAGCCTTCAACCACCTTGAAACCGGTTGCCTGATTCATATTTCCACGAGCACCGCAGTTCATGAATTCAGGAGTGATAGTAACGGCATCGATACGCATACGGTCGTTGAATACCACGTCGCGAGTCTGCACATTATAAGTAAGGATATCGTCGATGTAGTGGTAAATACCGTTGAGTGCCTGTTGGTCGATGTTACCCACTTCGGAAGGTGCCCAAACGCGGATACCCTTCACGCTGTAGCGGTTGGCAACACCCTTGCGGTTGATGAAAAGACCATCGGCAGGTGTACTCATCTTCATAATGGTACCTGGCATCAGTGTCGTGTACCAGTCGGTACAGTCGATGAGGTCGGTGTGTGCACAAGTGGTCTTCACTTCGCCATATACTGTCCAGTCGTTGTAGGCACCATAGTAAGGAAGGAGGTGGTAGGAAACGAAACGGTTGAGCGGATTCTTGCGGTGCTCAAAGTCGTCATCATAAAGACCTGCATCTTCTGGATAGACTTCGTCATAGATTTTCTTTGCATAAGCCTTCAAGTCGTCGAGCGTGTAGATGCCCGCCTTGTTATACACTTCATCCTTTTCCACGAAAGCCGTGTAGCGTTTCATTCGAATACCCACGTAGTACATGGTGTAGGTAGAACCACCCGTACTGATTGGCATACCCTTGTTGACAGAGTCGGCACCGCAGGAGTAAGTATCGTCGATGTACTCATAAAGCGAGTCGCACATACCTGTCAGCGTGAGGGCTGCATTGAAGAGGCTGATGGTGCTGTCCTCAGCCATCAGCTCAGGAAGATACTGAGAGTTTGGCTGAATCACATGGTCGAGCGTGTGAACCACACCGTTCTCCACGGAGTCATCTCTTGCAATCAGCTTGGAGTTCTTGTTGATATAGTAGGCTGCCACACCCGAAACGGCATCGGAGTCAGTTGAGAAGGTGAGGTAGCGGTCATTCAGATTGGCCGAAGGGATGTTTCCATCGCTCAAGTCGGTCGTGAAGTATGCATATTTAATAATGTGGTTCCAGGCTATGGTGTCGCACTCAGCCTTCGTCAAGTCATCCACCGATGCTTTGCCATGCTCCTTCAGGTAGAGCTGAACGGCATCGTTTGTTGGTGCCAGACAGGTGTAAGTGCCATAGGTTGCCATCATGCCATACATACCACTACGGTTGAGGATGGCGATGAAGTCACTGAAGGTTTCCTGGCGGTTCACCAAATAATCAGAAACCATCTCACCATTGAACACGTAGTAGTTTTCAGCTGCTGGTTCATCCGAGCAGGAGTAGAAAATGGAGAGTGAAGGAAGGATGATGAATGAAAACAGCAGCATCACTCCGCTTCTCATCTTATGTATTACATTTTGTTTCATAATGTATGCAAGTTTTTAAGAGATTACATGTTCAACGATGTTTTGTCGGTTTCGTAAGCAGGGTTCTGCTGAAGGAGAGGATTAGCCTTGAGCTCATTGCGGTTGTAAGGGAAGTAGAGATAATCCTTGATGGCAAGGCGAATCTTGATAGCAGCGGTGTTGTCCACAAACTTTGGACTAACCTTCTGAATCATGCGGTTGTTTTCTCCATCGCGGCGGCACATACGAACGAGGTCGAACCAGCGCTTTCCTTCGAACATCAGTTCGCGCT
>CADBXS010000067.1 GCA_902798705.1 uncultured Bacteroidales bacterium | reverse complement strand
TACGGAGTCACCACCTATGCCGACATGAACTCCGACACCCTCATCGACATCTCCGACGTCGTAGCCATCGTCAACAAAATCCTCGGAGGAAACCAGGAATAAACCCTCCCTTCAAAGTCAAGGAATCCTTCCTTCATCTACAACCCAAGCGGCCTGAATAGCACTATCTATCCAGGTCGCTTTTTAATTTCTACGGAGTATAGGAGTAACGGAGTATTTTAGAAAATCCTTTCAATCCTTAAAATCCTTGATAAAATTATTGATATAGGAGTCAAAGAGAATCCCTATAAAATCCCTAAAATCCCTGATAAATTACTCCCTGATTAGACGCTGACCAGTTCAGTGCTCTCCACCTCATCCTTGAGCTTCTCAGACGGATGGAAGAGCAGACGGCGACGATACACCTGCTTAGCACCAGCCTCCTCCTCGTCCAGCGGAGCCTTTGCCGAGATAGACATCTTGAACGAGCCCAAGTCCTTGATGAAGATAGTATGCCCGTTCAGCACCATCTCCTCCACCTGCTTCACAATCGAGCGCACAGCACCATCGCATGCACCCTCACTCATGCCCGAATCCTTCGCGATATGCTCCACCAACTGGTCGAAACCAATCTTCGTGTACGTTATCGACTTCGTAAACCACATCTGCTTGTCCTCAGGCTTGAAATACTGCTGCTTCGCCTTAATAAAAACCTTTCCCATTTGTTTAAGTTAAAAATTAAAAGTTAAAAATTAAAACCATCTCCCCACGCTTCACGCTCCACACTTCACGCTTCACTTTTCATTCTACTCCCCTCGCCCTTCGGAGAGGGGTCGGGGGTGAGGCTTTTTTACACTTCAAAATTAACTTCCTGCATCATCAGCCTCATCAGCTTGCTTGCACGGAACCCAATGCACTTGCGCTTCACCGCAGTACCACCAGCATCAGCCTCCTCCTCCGAAATCTTCGCATGCACCTTGAAGTAGAGCGTACCCAAGTCACCCAGCTCCACCGAGTGCCCGTTGCACACCAACTGCTTCACCTGCGTCAGCAAAGAGCGATACACAGCCGCAATCTGCTCAATACGGATGCCCGAGTCCCTGCTCGCATACTCAATCAGCAAGTCGTCGTCAATCACACTTGCACGGTCCACTCTCGTGTAGAAGCGCTGCTTCTTGTCCAGTCCGCACTGCTGCTCCTTCACTTTCAGTCTCATCACCGGATTCTTACCAATCCCCATAGTCATTCTCCTTTCTTAAATAATTAAACAAAAGATTCATAAAAAAGTTTGTAACTCTCACACCATCAGTGTTCTAAATACTCTACAAATTTACGAAAAATTCCTGACATTTCCAAATTTTCCACCCACTTTTTTTCCACTTTTTTTCGTCCCCAATCGCGCCTGTGTCAATCCCCATAGTTGATAAAAGTCAGTCCAAATGAAGTGAGATTTTTATCCGTACTCTCTTTTCTATTCTTCCGCAGGTGCATGGGTGCACGGGTGCATTCATGCATTTCTTTCTGCGGACATCATTTATATTACTATCTTTGTATTATATTATATATATATTATAAATATTAATATTTAATTTAATTTAAATAATTAATTAATAATTTATAAATATCAATAGAATTTCTTATAATTATTCTATTTATTACATAGATGCACCCATGCACCCGTGCACCTGTTAGTTGTCATTTTGATTTCTGCAATTTATTTCAAAGTGAACAGGAAAGGATGAAGTGGAGTCGCTTTAAGATGACTTTCTCGCAAAAATGAGGACATGAAATTTTTTTGTAAAAAAGTCATGAAATTATTTGGTAGTCTCAATTTCTTGTTTTAACTTTGTAGGCAGAAACAGGAGAAGTGATGACCTTGAGTCTTGAGCACTCCTTATTTATTATAAAAGATTGTTTTTTTAACATATTTATTAATTTATTTAATTTTTGCTATTTTATGTTTTGTTTAAAAGAAAACCTTAAAAACAATTCTGCATCCTTTGGCATGAAGGCAAGGCAGAGCGAGATTAAGATGATTTTGTTTTTATACAAACACAAAACTCTTTCATTTTCATTTAAAAAAATTATTTTATGATTACATTTGCGAAAAATGTTAAGGCAGCCGCACTATTTTGTGGCTTCGGTGAATTTAAAGTTCTCCTCAACGATGAAACTGTCAGAAACAATTGTAAAGAGTACCAGAGACTCAAAAGGGAGATGACAGAGAAAAAGAATGAGGGTAAAGCCGAAGAGGCTAACTTATTGGATGAACGAATCAAAAGCGCTGAAGGACAGGCATCCTGTTTTTTGTTTCCTCGGCACCTATCGTAACAATCACCGACACAGTGACGATGTTATTCCTAATGGTCTGTATTTCATTGATATAGATTACCAGGATAACGTAGAGAAATTGAAGGATGGACCGATAGCGCTCGACACGAAAATACGGGAGCAAAACCCTGAGTTCTATGATGAGAACGTGGTGCTTTCTCATGTTTCGTGGAGCGGAACTGGTCTGCGATATGTGGTGAAGGCTGATCATTCCAAGACCTATCTGGAGAATTGCAATGCCTTTATTGAGAAATATGGGTTGGTGATGGATGAAAAATGCAAAGACTTGGCTCGTTGCTCGTATGTTCCTACTGAGGACATGATTCTCAAACTGGATACGGAGCTTTTCTCCTACAACAACCCACTGACGAATGCTGAATTCGGTGGCAGCAATGAGGATGAGAGCGTTCGCCTCTGGTATGATGGAGGCAAGCAGAAGGTAAGTCCTGCCAAGAAGGGCTGCTCTGCGGCTGCTGTTGCGAAACAATCGAGTGGCTCGATGAAGAATGTTCCGCGTGATGCGGATGGTGAGGCTCTCTATCAGGGAAAAATCCGCTACAAGGACATCGGGCGTAGGCTCATGGATATTCTTGGTGGTATCCCTAACTATGGAAACCGCGCTAACAGGGTTTTGACATGGGGCACTCATTTCAAGTCCATCTGCGACAATGATGTGGAGTTTATGTTGGAAATTGTACGTAAGCTTTCGAATGGTCTGTGCGATGCTGAAATCAGGCATCAACTGGAGTCTTCTCTGAAGTACAGAATCGGTTTGAATCTCTCTCGGCAAATGCAACTTGCTTTGGGAGAAGGATATAGCTCGGTGAGCAACACTGACATGCTCGACATCGACTATTGGGTAAATCGCCTCAGCACGATTCCTCTTCCAAAAGGTTTGAAGGAAACCTCACTGGGTGTTCCAAAGAATCTTCGTCCTGGTGCCATCTTGGCTGCACTGCCATGTATTTACACGCTGCTGAGTCGTATTGACACGGTGTTTTGCAACAATCAGATTGTGAGACTGAATGGCACTACCATGTGGGTGGGTGATTCTACCATTGGCAAGAGTCATCTGAAAAATATTTGTGGAAAATGGCTCAGTACATTGAGAAACCAAGACGCACAGATGCGCCAAGTGGAAGCGCAATGGAAAAAGGAAAAGGAACAGTCGAACCAAAGCAAGCAGCTGAAGGCGACTCGCCCTGAACTCCCTATTCGCTATCTGCCTTCGAATCTCTCCACCTCGCAACTGGTAACTCGTTTGCAAAATGCCAAAGACCAAGTCCCTACCTTGCTTGAGGATGGAACAGCAGGTCCTCAGGTGGATATGCCTTTGCATCTGATTACGGTTGAGCCTGACATGATTAGCATGGAAATGGCTCTGAAACGTGACTACAGCAATTATGTGTCTTACTTGGTAAAGTCGTTCGACAATGAGGATGCAGGACAGGATTTCAAGAACGATACCAGCACAAATGGCGAGGTGCAGGTATATTGGAATCAATCGTTGGCAGGAACATGGCGCTCCTTCGACAAGTTGGTGCTGAGCAATGTGGGTAGTGGTATGGAATACAGAATGATGATATTCCCTGCTCCAAGCAGTTATTTTCAGATGGAAGAAAAGAGCGGATTCTTCGACCATCCTGAATGGACTACAAGCATTGAGGAAGTTGCAGAACTGATTGGTGGCACGAATCCTTTTTGGGGAACCATTTATTGTCCTAACCTCATAACCGCCATGGACCAGTGGTGCGAAGAGCGCATGGAACAGGCAAAGGAGGACGATAAGGACAAGTTTCTCGATGTGATTAGAAGACGTGACCGTCAGAAGGGTTTCGAAGGTGGCATTGCTTATTCCATTTTGGAGAACAGAGACAAATTCTTCAACCTTCCAGTGAAAAAACTGAAGAATGGGAAGGTGGTGCGAGTAGTTCGTGCATCCAAAAACGCCATCAAATTTGCATACTATATTGCAGACCTTTGCAGCGCAGGTGAAATAGTCACCTTGAAAGACGAGGTGGTTGCTTACATGGAGAGGCAAAAGCGAGGATTGAGAAATGTCAGCGCTGGTTTCAAGCAATACTCCAACTCAACCATGCAGCAATTCAATCGCTTACCCGAGCGTTTCACGAAGAAGAATCTCAGGGAAATGTTTCCTGACATCAACTTGGAAACACTCAAGAGCAAGCTGATGCGCTGGAGGAATGATGGTTTGTTAGGTTACGACACGAAGAATCACCTTTACATCAAGCTGACGCAAACGCTGAAATAAATTAAAAAGAAGAATGCCGTTGGTACTCGCAGTTGGGTGCTAACGGCATTTTTTCATTTCAGGATTCTGCAAACGGTGCGGCGGATGTTTTGATGGGCTACTTCGGGATGAAGGGCGGATTCGATGGGGAGTTCGGGAGGATTGATGCACTCTACTTGAGAGAAACCGGCTTGCAATAAAGATTGGCGGTCGAGGACTTGGCCTGCTATGAGGCAGACGGGAGTTTTGCCTGAATGACGTAAGATGCCTATGGGGAGTTTGCCCATCAAGGTCTGGGTGTCGGCTCGGCCTTCTCCTGTCAACACTAAATCGGCATCGCTGGTTAGTTTTTTGAAGTCCACGGCTTCTAATAAGAGGTCGATACCGGATTGGGAATCGGCATCCAAATATTGCATCAGGGCATAGCCTAAGCCGCCTGCGGCACCTGCTCCTGGGGCTTCTGAACGGTCGTAACCAAAGAGACGGGCGGAAGTAGCTGCGAATTGTCTTGCACGATGTTCTAACTGCTCTACCATTTCGGTGGTGGCTCCTTTCTGTGGGGCAAACACTCGGGCTGCTCCTTGTTCGCCACAAAGGGGATTGCTCACGTCGGAAGCAATGGTGAAGTGGACTCGCTTGAGTTCTTCCATGTTTTCCCATGTTCCGTTCTTGGAAAAGGTGTCGATGAGGGCTTGTAGCATTCCCTGCCCTGCATCGCTTGTGGCACTTCCTCCTAAGCCTACAATGATGCGTTCTGCTCCCTGTCTTACGGCATCTGCAATGAGTTGGCCTGTGCCGTAGGTGGTGGCTATCAATGGGTTGCGCTCGTGGTTGGCTATCAGTGTGAGTCCTGATGCTTCTGCCATTTCAATCACTGCCAAGCGGTCTTTCAGTAAATACTTGGCTCGGACAGGGTGCATCAAGGGGTTCATCACTGGGAGTTCGACAAAATCTCCGCCGATGGCTGCATGATAAGCTGAGAGGAAGCCTTCACCTCCGTCGCTCACTGCCACTTGCCTGATGTCTGCATCTTTGCAAGCGTCTTTCACTCCTTCGGCTGCTGCTGCGTTGGCTTCCATCGAACTGAGGCATCCTTTGAAGGAATCTATGGCTATTATGATTTTCATCGGTATTTTTTTTAGGGTTTCCACACGTAGAGTCCTTCGGGCATGACGAGCTGGCGAAGGAGGTCGAGAAGTGTTTGGGAGGGGTTGTAGAGTGTCATGTTGGTGCTGTCCCAGTCTATTGCTATCAATGTATTCTCTGAGCGAAGAAATACGTAGAGCATGGCATTTGTTGGGCCACCGTTCATGTATGCACTAATGGCTTGTTCCAAGGATTCGGGGGCTGGATTCAATGTCCATGTTTCGCCATCCGCGCTGAGTTCCAGGTCGAGGTAGCAATTGAGTTTCAGCAAGATGCGAACGAAGTGCTGAGAGAGGGCTTGTCGCTGCTTGAGGAAGTATTGCTCCAGTTTGAAATACTGGCCTGCACTGTCTTTTGGCACTTGCTTGGGCAGAATATCTACTACCCAATAGGGCTTTTCCAACAATTCAAAAACGGGTTCCATCTTCTATGTTTTGTTTGAACTTTGCAAAGATACTTATTTTTCCACATCAATTATTTTGTTTTCTTCTAAATTTAGTTTAACTTTGCCTTGATTTTGAAATCCACTCAACGTTCAATGTTTGGATAAGCAGTCGATTTGAAGCTCCAAACCTTGGATTTTGGGTATTTAATTTTTTTATTCATTTTTTATATACAATTTTTTCATCATGAATCTATACGTTAGGTATTTTGACCATGAGACTTTGGCAACAAACATGGACGAAGTTGTTGCTTTTCTTTCTTCTATTCGCGAAATCAAGGTGGATGATGGCGTCATCGACCGTATTCTGAATTTCGCAGACTCTAACGACACAAATCCTTTTCGCTTAAAAGTGAGCTACAGCAACTATGTACTTTTCCTGAAGACGGAAGCAAAGGATTTAGCTGAGTTTAAGTATTTGGAGAAGATGCGCAAGGAGCAACGCACTGATGGCAGAATGACGATGGCTGACCGCAAGCGCACTCAATTGGAACAACTGAACGAACTGCACGTAGGCTGGTATGAATCGAGCCTCACCTTCAAGCGAGTTGTTCAGAACCCCGACACAGGCAAATGCCAATACGTCGATACTTTCTTCAAGGTTCGACTGAAAGCAAAAAGTGCATTGGATGCCTACAACCGCATCATCGAGCACTTGCAGAACAGGCAGGATGTTGACCCTCGCAGTCAGTTCCCTTCTGCAAAAAGCAGCAATTACGAATACACCTTCCTCGATGTGGAGCGCGAAGCAGCAGAACGCGCTGCTGAAGTACAGCCTTCAGAGCCTTTGGCTGAACAAGCAGCACAGATTGCGAGCGAAATTGAAGGTGGTGAGAATGCTCAGGCTCAGAACTTCGACAATGAAGCTGCTGAATTTGCACAATAAGTATTAATCAATTCGATATTACGCAGAAAGCCTTTCATTTTTCAGCGTGACATTACTTTTTTTCAGAAACAGATTTTCTATGAACGTATTAGAATTATCAGAACAAGAAGTCAATCGCAGACTCAATTTGCAGGCATTGAAAGACCTCGGCATCGACCCCTACCCCGCTGCTGAATATCCTACCAATGCCTTCTCAACCGACATAATTGCAGCTTTTTCCGACGATGCTCCTCAGCGCGAAGTGTGCATAGCAGGACGAATGATGAGCCGACGCATCATGGGAAAGGCCTCTTTCGCGGAAATACAAGACTCCAAAGGACGCATTCAGGTGTATATCACTCGCGATGACATCTGCCCCGATGAAAACAAGGACCTCTACAACACGGTCTTCAAGAAACTGCTCGACTTGGGCGACTTCATTGGTGTGAAGGGATTTGTGTTCCGCACTCAGACGGGCGAAATCAGCGTACATGCCCAGAGCCTCACGGTGCTTGCCAAGAGTCTGAAGCCACTCCCTGTGGTGAAGGAAAAGGATGGACAGGTCTATGACTCATTCGACGACCCTGAACTTCGCTATCGCCAGCGCTATGTGGATTTGGTGGTCAACAAGGGTGTGAAGGAAACATTCCAGAAGCGTGCCATTGTTACCCGCACCATGCGCCGCATCCTTGACGAAGCAGGCTACACGGAAGTGGAAACACCTGTGCTGCAAGTGATTCCTGGTGGTGCATCGGCTCGACCATTCATCACACACTTCAATGCACTCAACACCGACATGTATATGCGCATTGCCACTGAGCTCTACCTCAAGCGACTCATCGTGGGTGGATTCGAAGGCGTGTATGAAATCGGCAAGAACTTCCGCAACGAAGGCATGGACAAGACACACAATCCTGAGTTCACCTGCATGGAGCTCTATGTGAGCTACAAGGACTACAACTGGATGATGTCGTTCACCGAGAAAATGCTTGAAGAAATCTGCATTGCTGTCAACGGAAAGCCTGAAGTGGAAATCGACGGCAACATCATTTCCTTCAAGGCTCCATACCGTCGCTTGCCTATCCTCGATGCCATTCAGGAAAAGAGCGGCTACGACCTCCACGACAAGACAGAGGACGAAATCCGTGAAATCGCCAAGAAGATTGGCATTGAAGACACTGAGACCATGGGCAAGGGCAAGCTCATCGACGAAATCTTTGGTGAGACTGCTGAAGGCACATTCATTCAGCCTACTTTCATCACCGACTACCCAGTTGAGATGTCTCCACTCACCAAGATGCACCGCTCTAAACCAGGACTCACAGAGCGCTTCGAGCTGATGGTGAACGGTAAGGAATTGGCTAATGCCTATTCTGAGCTGAACGACCCTCTCGACCAAGAGGAGCGCTTCAAGGACCAGATGGCTCTGGCTGCTAAGGGTGATGACGAAGCCATGATTATCGACCACGATTTCCTCCGTGCCTTGCAATACGGTATGCCACCAACCAGTGGTATTGGCATTGGAATCGACCGCCTCGTCATGCTCATGACAGGTAAGTTTGCCATTGGTGAAATCATGCTCTTCCCTCAGATGAAACCTGAGAAGAAAGCACCAAAGGACCCTGTTCAGAAGTATGTGGAACTGGGTTTTGCTGAGGACATCGTGCCTGTGCTCCAAAAGGCTGGCTACAACCTCGTGAGCGACCTTGCAAATGGCAATGCACAGAAAATCCAGCAGCAAATCGGCGACATTCTGAAGAAGTACAAGCTCGACATCAAGAAGCCTTCTGTTGACGAGCTGAATGCAATCATTGCTAAGATTATTTAGCCCCTCCAACTCTCCCCTACGGGAGGGAAACCAATCGGATGGAAAAAGCCTTCGTTTTCGTTTTCTTCATCGTAAAAAATCAATCACGCTATGCAGTTAAAAAGTTGTGGAAGAGTGGCAATCATGGGTGGAGGTAGCTGGGCAACAGCTATCGCCAAGATTGTCCTCAACCATGAAGAAACCATCAACTGGTACATGAGGCGTGACGACCGAATTGAGGAGTTCAAGCGCTTGGGGCACAATCCTGCCTACCTCACGGGATTGCACTTCGACACAAGCCGCATCCGTTTCTCCTCCGACATCAACGACGTTGTCAAGACTTCTGACACGCTCATCTTCGTCACTCCATCTCCTTATATAAAAAGCCACCTGAAGAAACTGCGCACATCGATGCGCGACAAGCTTGTGGTGACAGCCATTAAGGGTATTGTTCCAGATGAAAACCTCACCGTGTCGCGCTACTTCGAGAAAGCCTTCAATGTGCCCGAAGACCAAGTGGCTTGCATCGGTGGTCCATCCCATGCCGAGGAAGTGGCACTCGACCGCCTCTGCTATCTCACAGCAGGATGCAGAAGTGTGGAAAATGCACAACTCATTGCCGACATGCTGGCAGGAAAATTTGTCAAGGCTTCTGTCAGCACCGACATTGAAGGCATCGAGTACAGTTCCGTGCTGAAGAATGTCTATGCCATTGCAGCGGGCATCTGCCACGGACTCAAGCTGGGCGACAACTTCCAAGCCGTGCTGGTAGCGAATGCAGTGCAGGAAATGGACCGCTTCCTTCAGTGCGTGGAGCCAGGCGAAAGGCGCATCTCCAACTCCGTCTATCTGGGCGACTTGCTCGTGACCATGTATTCCAACTTCTCCCGAAACCGCGTGTTCGGCACCATGATTGGACAGGGTTATTCCGTTAAGACCGCTCAACTCGAAATGGAGATGATTGCCGAAGGATACTACGGCACGAAGTGTATCAAGGAAATCAATCGTCACTACCACGTGAACATGCCGATACTCGACTCGGTTTACAACATTCTCTATGAGCGCATTGCTCCATCCGTGGAAATCAAAGTGCTCAAGGGAAGTTTCAGATAAGGTGGGTTCTATTAATTATGTCGGATTGATTTTTGATTTTATGTGAGTAGATTTTTGTTAGCTTTCGAGGGAGCATAGCGAGCTATGTGACTGAGAAAGATGACAAAAAGATGCCACAGAAAACAAAAAGCAACCGAAGGGAATTCCACCAAAATTGAGAAATAATAAAAACAGAATTAACAGAACACACCTTAAGCAAATTTTACTCAATCTTAAAAAACAATCAATATGAAACTCAACACAAGCAAGGCTGCTCAGTTTGTGGCAGCAGAAAAAGTGAACAACTATGCACCTGCCATCGCAGCAGCACAGAAAGCGCTCGAGGAAGGTACTTGTCCTGGCAACGATTTCTTGGGATGGCTCCATCTTCCTTCCGAAATCACTCCTGAATTCATTGCCGAAATCAACGCTTGCGCACAGGTGCTTCGCGAAAACTGCGAGGCTGTAGTTGTTGCAGGTATCGGTGGTTCCTACCTCGGAGCACGTGCCGTACTCGAAGCACTCAGCGATTCCTTCGCATGGCTCAAGCCATCCGACAATCCTCGCATCCTCTTTGCGGGCAACAACATCGGCGAGGACTATCTCTCCGAGCTCATCGACTACCTCAAGGGAAAGAAGTTTGGTGTGATCAACATCTCCAAGTCGGGAACAACAACTGAAACTGCTATCACATTCCGTCTGCTCAAGAAACTCTGTGAAGATGAGCGCGGCAAGGACATGGCAAGGAAAGTCATCGTGGCTATCACCGATGCAAAGAAGGGTGCAGCACGCACCACTGCCGACAAGGAAGGCTATCAGACCTTTGTCATTCCTGACAACGTGGGTGGTCGCTTCTCTGTGCTCACTCCTGTAGGTTTGCTCCCTATCGCTGTAGCAGGTTTCGACATTGCTCAGCTCGTGAAAGGTGCTCAGGACATGGAGAAGGAAGCAGCCATCGACGTGCCATTCGAGCAGAACCCATGTGCTCAGTACGCAGCCATCCGCAATGCTCTCTATGCAGAAGGCAAGAAGATTGAAATCCTCGTGAACTTCCAGCCTAAGCTCCACTACATGAACGAATGGTGGAAGCAGCTCTATGGCGAGTCCGAAGGTAAGGACAAGAAGGGCATCTTCCCTGCAGCAGTAGATTTCTCCACCGACCTCCATTCCATGGGCCAGTGGATTCAGGACGGTGAGCGTACCATCTTCGAAACGGTTATCTCTGTGGATGCTCCAAACAACACACTCGCTGTTCCATCCGACGAAGAAAACCTCGACGGTCTGAACTTCCTCGCTGGCAAGCGTATCGACGAAGTGAACCACATGGCAGAACTCGGCACTCAGCTCGCTCACGTGGATGGTGGTGTGCCAAACATCCGCATCTCCATCGACAAGCTCGATGAGTACAACCTCGGCCAGCTCATCTACTTCTTCGAGAAGGCTTGTGGTATCAGTGGACTCGTTCTTGGTGTCAACCCATTCAACCAGCCTGGCGTGGAAGCATACAAGAAGAACATGTTCGCTCTGCTCAATAAGCCTGGCTACGAAGCTGAGAGCAAAGCCATTCTGGAGCGCATCAAATAACGAGCGTTCCCCCTCTCCTTTTTCATCGGGATTATTACTGTTTTAACCACCTTGAAACATTTTCCTATCGTGAGAAAATCATTTTTCCTCATACTCATCAGCATTTTGCTCGTACCACTCCAAGTACGAGCAAATGTTGTTTTTTCCTCTAACAAGTCCGTCAGAGTCAGCCAACGCCATCATGCATGTAGCTACACCATCCTCACCGACACCCTTCACCGACGTCCCAAAGTGGCCGTAGTGCTGGGAGGTGGAGGAGCCAAAGGTTCTGCCCACATCAGCGTGCTACGCGAAATCGAGAAGGCAGGCATACCAATCGACATTGTTGTCGGAACCAGTATGGGTGCCATCATCGGAGGACTCTATTCCTGTGGCTACACCACCGAGTATCTCGACAGCATATTCCGCACACAAGACTGGATGTCGCTGTTCGTGGACAAGGACAACGAAGCCGAGCTCTCCTATCTCGCTCGACAGCGACAGGCGGGCTACATCTTCTCCATCAACCTCTCGGGCGATGGAGGAATCAGGCAGAAGATGCTCAGCACAGGACTCATCAAGGGAAAGAATATCGTCAAGATGTTTCATAGGTTCACGCAAGTCTATCCCGACAGCATCAACTTCCTCACCGACCTCCCCATCACCTTTGCCTGTGTCACCGAGAACCTCCGCTCTGGAACAGAATACATCTACACGCAGGGCAACCTCGACAATGCCATCCGCTCCTCCATGTCTATCCCAGGCGTGTTCAAGCCCATCGAGAAAGACAGCATGCTCCTCGTCGATGGTGGCATTCTCAACAACTATCCCGTCGATGTAGCACGCAACCTCGGTGCCGACATCGTCATCGGTTCACGAGTGAGCGAAGGAGTGCCATCCGAAATCAACTCCATGATTGACATCATCAATCAGGTAACCTTCCTCAGTAGCACCACCAAGGACAGCCTCAACCGAGCAAACACCGACATCCTCATCAATGTCAACACCAAGGGATACACGGCAGCCAGCTTCAACACCTCCGCCATCGACTCCCTACTCCGACGCGGAAAAGAAGCAGCACAGCTCAAGCGAGAGGAACTCTGCGCACTCGGAAAGAGAATCGGCGGAAACAAGGAATACCTTGCACAGCGCAGGCTCTACTTCGAGCAGAAACTCAAGCCTGTCTCCGAACAAGGCATCGAAGCCATCTACGAAGTGCAGCCTTTCCCAAGCGACAAGATTGGCATCAAGGCCAACTACAACACCTACGAACAAGCCAGCCTCCTCATCGAGGGATACAAGCGACTCAACACCAAACTGCCTATTCAGCTGGGTGCATCGTTCCGACTTGGAGACCGCATCAAGGCCATCCTCAATTCCTACACCATGCTCGGAAAGACCACCTACTTCAAGCTCGCCTACGAATTTGGCGACAACGACTTCAAGTTCAGGGAAGACGGACGCAAAGCCGTGAACGCCGATTTCAACGACCACATCTTCACCGCAGCCTTCATCAAGGACTGGCGATGGGCTTTCTGGGGAGGTGGATTCAAGTACAACTTCTACCATTTCTCCAAACCCCTCACCAACGATTACGTTCAGTATGACTTCACCGACAGGCTCGATGGCAACGTCAACTTCCTCGAAGCCTTCATCATGCTGCGCTTCAAGACCACCAAGAAGTCCGTCTATCCCAACAACGGTATGGAAGTACAACTCATGGGAAACTGGTATACAGGCCAGAACCTCACCGTGGATGGCAAGAAGAACGTACTCGCAGCATTCGGTTCGGCAAAAATCTATCTGCCAGTCAGCCAGCGACTCTGCTTCATCCCTAATGTCTATGCCCGCTTCCTCAACCGAAGCACCAACGTCTATGGCATCTTCAACCTCGTCGGAGGTTCATGGCAAGGACTCTATCTCGATCACCACATCCCATTCTACGGCATCGGGAACGTAGAGTACTACCACCGCCTCTTCTCCTCAGCCATGCTCGTGGCACGCTACAAAATCGCCAACCGACACTACGCCAGTCTCATCGGCAACGCTGCAGCATGGGGCAAGGAATGGGATGAGATGTTCGACGATGTACTCTACGGATTCGGAGCCACCTACTCCTACGACTCCGTACTCGGCCCCATCTCCCTCACCTTCTCCAATTCAAACTTTGCCAAGAACGGCAGCGTCACCCTGGATGACGGACAAAGGCTTGATGTTGCGGTTGGAGATGCTACCCTGCAAGAAAAAGGCTACACACAGTTTCAACTACTCACAGCCATGTTCGACATGGATGGTGTGCTTTTCGACTCCATGAAAAACCATTCCTACAGCTGGCACCACGCCATGAAGCACTTCGGCTTCAACCTCCCGCGCGAAGAAGCCTACCTCCACGAAGGCCGCACAGGAGCTGGCACCATCAACATCGTATCCATGCGTGAGCGAGGACGCGAAGCCACCGAAGAGGAAATCAAAGCCATCTACCAACTCAAGACCGAGATATTCAACCACCAGCCCAAGGCACTGCCCATGCCAGGAGCCCACCAGCTCCTGCAACAAGTGAAGGCATCGGGCATCACACCCATGGTCGTCACAGGCTCAGGACAAAAAACACTACTCGAACGCATTGAGCGCAATTACCCAGGCATCTTCCAGCCCGAACTGATGGTAACAGCTTTCGACGTGAAATACGGAAAGCCCAATCCCGAACCCTACTTGATGGGACTGCAAAAAGGCTATCAGCATTTCCATCCCAACACTGAGTCAGAACCGCAAACCACTCCCAAACGGCTTTCGCCCAACAATTCCATCGTCATCGAGAATGCTCCCCTTGGCGTACAGGCAGGAGTGGCATCAGGCGTGTTCACCATTGCCGTCAACACAGGACCCATCCCCGACTCCGCCCTGCTCGACCAAGGTGCCAACCTTCTCTTTCCGTCCATGCAGGCACTCAGCGACGCATGGCCAACACTTTTCCATGCTTTCCAAACCATATCGTTATTGGGTAACAACTGAAGTTCGCCCTCACACTTGCAAGCGTGCGTACCCAATCACGTAGGAGTACGTTCCCAATGGAATAATCATAAGAAAAGATAGGGAGATGGGAGTTTTTTTTCTTGTATGAAGGAATGAGTTGAAAAACGTGTTTTGAGAAAATTTCTGATATCAAGACGTTTTTTTTCTTGAATAATTTTGTTTTTTCTTTCGTTTATACTAATTTTGCCCGTGCAATATGCAAAAAATATAAAAATTATTCACGAACTAAAACAAAATCTGATATGCAAAAGTATGTATGCGACGTATGCGGATGGGAATATGACCCAGAAGTAGGAGTGCCTGAAGCAGGTATCGAACCAGGAACGGCTTTCGAGGATCTGCCAGATGATTTCGAGTGCCCTCTCTGCGGAGTTGGCAAGGACCAGTTCAGCCCTGCTGAGTAACCTGCCCACACCATTTGGCAACAAAATAGATTCAACTATCAAGAAACAGAATATTGACTAAAAAAAGCAAGAAATGAAACCAACACTATTTCTCTTGGCTGCTGGTATGGGAAGCCGATATGGAGGTTTGAAGCAGCTTGATGGTCTGGGCCCTAACGGCGAGACAATCATGGATTATAGTATTTATGATGCCATTCAGGCAGGATTCGGAAAAATCGTCTGGGTGATCCGCAAGGATTTCGAAGAGCAGTTCCGCACTCAGATTCTTTCCAAATATGAAGGCACTGTTCCTTGCGAACTTTGCTTCCAGAGCATCGATGCTCTCCCAGAAGGTTTCAA
Organism: uncultured Bacteroidales bacterium; assembly: GCA_902798705.1. Classification (GTDB taxonomy): domain Bacteria; phylum Bacteroidota; class Bacteroidia; order Bacteroidales; family Bacteroidaceae; genus UBA3839. Next base: position 2,908 of record CADBXS010000067.1, on the reverse strand, counting down.
GTGCCCAGAAGGTCGTCAGAAGCCTTGGGGTACAAACCACGCAGTGCTGATGGGTAAGGATGTCATCAAGGAGCCTTTCTGCGTGATCAACTGCGACGACTTCTACGGACGCGATGCTTTCCAGACCATCGGTAAGTATCTGAGCAACCTTCCTGAAGGCAGCAAGAACAAATATGCTATGGTTGGTTTCCGTTGCTGCAACACATTGAGCGAGAACGGTAGCGTGGCTCGTGGCGTGTGTGTTTACGACGAGAACCATTATCTGACCGACGTGGTGGAGCGCACTGAAATCATGCGTGTTCCAGCTGACGGACCTATCTCCTTTAAGGATGAAAATGGCAACTGGGTTGCTCTCGAAGAAAACGTTCCTGTCAGCATGAACATGTGGGGCTTCACTCCTGACTACTTTGCCTACAGCGAGGAATACTTCAAGGAGTTCCTTTCTGACCCTAAGAACATGGAAAACCTGAAGGCTGAGTTCTTCATTCCTCTGATGGTGAACAAGCTCATCAACGACGGCACGGCAACTGTGGAAGTGCTCGACACCACAAGCAAGTGGTTCGGTGTGACTTACGCTGCCGACCGCGAAGCAACTGTTGAGCGCATTGCTCAGCTGGTGAAGGATGGCGTTTATCCAGAGAAGCTGTGGTAAAAGAAAGAAAAACCGAAAGAAATTGCGTACCAATTTTTGACCGTCCGGTCAGCGGCGTGCATTAGTATTTCGGATTTCGGTCCTCAAGTTCTTTTTTATGAGGACAATATTTTTGGGGTGCATTATGGGATTTCTATAATGCACCTTTTTTTATGGCCTCACCCCCTGCCCCTCTCCAAAGGGCGAGGGGAGTAGAATCAGGGATTTAAAGGATTTATAGGATTCTTGAAACTTTAGCTCAGCGTAGCCTATAGTCGCTTCATACCACTCCCCTCTCCCCTTGGAGAGGGGTCGGGGGTGAGGCTTATTTTTAAATTTCCTCAAATTCGGCTACTTCGGCATCTGCGTTAGGGTCGTCATCCATCTCTAAGAGGTGCTTGATGCGGCGTGTTCCCAACTTTGCAATGTAACAACAAAGGATGAGGAAAAGAATGAAACAGATGGAGGAAATGAACGTGATTTGTAAGTCGGTGACAAAGAGGAAGAAATCGAACAAGCCGTGAAGCACGATAGGAACGAGGATGACTCCTATCTGATTGATGCGATGTTCACGCGGTGTGGAAGCTGTGTGGAAATGCACACAACTGTAGAAATAGCCCATCGAAACGGCAAAAAAGAAATGGCCAGGAACGGAGAAGATGGCACGGGCAACGCTCACGGAAACCCAGTCATCCATGTTCTGAACCACATAGAGGATATTTTCAAATCCCGCAAATCCCATGCCTACGCACACGGCATAGACAATGCCATCGAAATGCTCATCGTAATAGGGATTTCTGCGCAGTAAGAGCCACAACATCAGCAACTTGGCACATTCTTCAGGAATGGCTGCTCCAAGAAAAGACTGCCAAAACGCACCGAAGATGGTGCCCCCTGCGCCAGGCATCATCATCAGGAGTATGGACGATGGCGTAGCAAACGTGACGGCAACAAGTGCTGACACACAACCATAGATGACTCCCTTCACTAACTGCCAAGTAGGCTCGGGGTTCTTCTTGTCCTTGAAATAGATGAAAGCAATCAGGACAATGGCTGGAAGCAATGCTGAAATTAAGGGTAACATATAAAGTGAAAAGTGAAAAGTGAGGAGTGAAAAGTGAGAAGTGAAAAGTGAGGAGTGTGAAGCGTGAAGCGATGCCATCCGGATGGCATTTTTCACTTTTCACTTTTCACTCTCTCCCCCTCGGGGAGGACGGGAGGGGGCCGCTATTAATGTACTTCTACCCTACTGGTCTTTGGCAATTCCATGTTTCGCTTATCCACTTGTGTAACCAGTTTGGCAGCGAGGGACATGTATGCCATTCCATCAGGTGAGGATGGGTCGAGCACAGAAGGTGTGCCGTTGTCGCCCGATTCGCAGATGCTCTGAACCAAAGGAATCTGTGCCAAGAGTGGCACGTTCAACTCATCGGCCAGACGCTTTGCTCCATCTTTTCCGAAGATGTAGTATTTCTCATCGGGGTGTTCTGTCGGTGTGAACCAAGCCATGTTTTCCACCAATCCAAGGATAGGCACGTTCACCTTGTCATTCATATACATGTTCACACCTTTTCGTGCATCAGCCAATGCCACTTCCTGCGGTGTGGAAACGATGACGGCACCCGTGATGCCCAGTGTTTGAAGGAGAGTGAGGTGGATGTCGCTCGTACCTGGAGGTGTGTCGAGGATGAAATAGTCGAGCTCGCCCCACATTGCCTCACCAATGAGTTGCTTCAACGCATTCGAAGCCATGCCTCCGCGCCAAAGCGTAGCCTGACTTGGGTCAACGAAGAAACCGATGGAAAGAAGTTTCACTCCGTATTTCTCAATAGGAACGATGAGGTCTCTGCCATTCACATTCTGGGCGAATGGACGCGCATCTTCCACTTGGAACATCTTTGGCATGGAAGGACCGAAGATGTCGGTGTCGAGCAAGCCCACTCGGTAGCCCAACTTGGCAAGGCCGATGGCGAGGTTGGCAGTGACGGTGCTCTTGCCTACTCCACCCTTTCCACTGGAAACGGCAATGATGTTCTTCACGCCTGGCAATAACTTTTCAGGCTCAGGGGGAAGTTCGGTCAGTGCTTTGGCATTGATTGTTACTTCCACATCGGGACTGACGTAGGTGTGGATGGCAGTTTCGGCTGCTTTCAGTATGGATTTCTTGAATGGGTCGGTTGCTTTCGGAAAGATGAGGGAGAAAGAAACTTTCATGCCATCGATGCGTAGGTCCTCCTCCAGCATTTCGTTCTCAATCAGGTTCTTTCCATTGCCAGG
>CADBXS010000066.1:19869-37145 GCA_902798705.1 uncultured Bacteroidales bacterium | reverse complement strand
TCCGGTTTTACCACCACCGGTTCGAGTATCCTGCCGGAAGTGGAAAGCCTGTCCCGCGGCATCCTGTACTGGCGCAGCTTCAGCCACTGGGTCGGCGGCATGGGCGTGCTGGTGTTCCTGATGGCGATTGTGCCGCTGTCCGGCAAGAACGAGGGCTTCACCCGCATCACGGAAATGCCGGTCCATCACCAGAAGCGAAAATACGGCAAGAGCAAATTCGGTATGGACAAAATCAGCACCATCCACGGACTTGCATTGAGTGCGTGGGCATGGGCAGGACTGAGTGGAAACCAGCTCTCCAACTTGATTATCAACCAACTCCAGATGCCTTACACCACCTTATTCATCGTGCTGACAGTTCTCTATGCCATTGCGTTTTTCATCACACAGAGCATCTCGAAAGAAACTTTCAAAGAATAAGTTGACAACGAAAAGCGGTGTCCCTTCTCACGAGGGGACATCGTTTAAGAACCAATAAAATAAAATATGTAGAAAGAGAGTTTTTTTTCTTATCAGTTCGTTGTCATTTTCTAATCATCTATTAACTAACTAACTCATTTATCATTATTTTGTTCGGTTTAGGTATAGAGAGGCAGTTTTGTTGCGTCTATTTTTTTTGATATGCTATCCTGAAACAATCTTTTTCACCTTTTATTTTTATCGACGTCCAGCACCACGGCTCACACCGCTATGGCCTCCACGGCTGCCACCACCTGCGCTCATGCTGCGACCTGCAGACGATGCACGGCTGGAAGAACCTGCGCTGCTGAATCCACTTGGACGGCTATTGCTGCTGCCACCGCCGACGGAGCGAACGCTACCTGCGCTGTGGGAAGAACCCATGCTGCTACGTCCAGAGCTGCCGAAGTTGTTGCGAACTTCAACGGTGCGTGGCTCACTGACAGGAGTAGTGACGCGAGTGCCGCTACCACTGCTGAAGTTTGAGCGAGAACCTCCGCGGACACTTCCGTTGTTGCTGCCGCTGTAGCCACCATTGTTGTTGTGATTGTTGCCATTGTTAGGGTTGCCACCAATGTAGCCACCGTTATTGTTGTGATTGCCACCATGGTAGTTGCGATCGTTGTGCACAACGCCACCTCCACGATTTCCACCACGATTATTGTTCTCGAAGTGGTAGCCACGGTTGTTGCCACCTACGTGTCCACGATTACCATTGTGGTAGTTGTCGTTGCCCCTGAATCCGTCGCCGATTCTGCCAGCGTGAGGACCAAATCCGTGACCTGGGCCAATGTGTCCACGTGCTGGGCGCATACCTGCGAAGAAGTGACCTCCGTGGTAGTTTGCGTAGTGACGAGGAACACCGAAGTAGAAGCGAGTCGTGCGAGGGTAGTAGTCATAGACTCCGAACCACCATCTTGCATTCTGGAAGAAGATTGGACGGTAGAAGTAGTCGTAAGTGATGAAGCGAGTCCACTGGTATGGAGTGAGGAGCAAGCGGATGGCAGCGTCGCGTGCAGCAAGGATTGCCATGTAGTCATCGTAGTGATAACCGTATGCGATGTCATCCAGATAGTCGTTCACTGCATAGATATAATCGTAATTGATCATATAGAGGTCGTCAATGAGTCGTTCCGTCAGACCGAGGGTGTAAGCCATGCGGTCGGTGAGGAAACGAGCATTGTCACGCATAGCGTAATAGCTCATTGGCTGTGCTTTAACAGTTACGGATGCCATAACGAAAAGCATTGTTGCGAGTAAAGTCCTGGTCTTCATATTCTTGTCATTATTTTGATAGTTCAACATCGTTTTGTCATCTCTCAGCTCAGAGCTTCGTCCGTGTCTTGAGGTTACTGTCCTTCGCCCTTCAAGAGCGGTCTTTGTTGCTCTTTGTGATTTTTTGACGCTGCAAAATTACGACAGTTTAAACAAACTTTTCGGGTATTATTCCTAAAAGGAAGGGAATTTTTCCCTAAACCAGATAGGGATTTCCCCTCCCAATTTCATTTCAACCACGAAGAATTAAGTGTCAATCGTTGAATATCTTCTTGATTTTGACTAACTTTGCACCCCGAAACAATCAATAACAACATAGACTTCATGGAAAAGAAATTCAAGAGAACGCTTATCACATCGGCTCTTCCCTACGCCAACGGTCCTGTCCACATCGGACATCTCGCAGGCGTATATGTGCCTGCCGACATCTATGCACGCTATCTTCGTTTGAAAGGCGAGAGCGTACTGTTCATCGGTGGTAGCGACGAGCACGGTGTGCCAGTCACCATCCGCGCCAAGAAAGAAGGATGTACTCCACAGGATGTGGTGGACCGCTATCACGCACTGATTAAGAAATCGTTTGCCGACTTCGGCATTTCGTTCGACGTCTATAGCCGCACCACTTCGTCCATTCACCACAAGTTTGCCGCCGACTTCTTCCGCAAGCTCTACGACGAAGGCAAGTTCGTAGAACTCGAAAGCGAACAATATTACGACGAGGCTGAGCATCAGTTCCTCACCGACCGCAACATCCGTGGCGAATGTCCTCGTTGCCATGCGCCTGAAGCTTACGGCGACCAGTGTGAGAAATGCGGTGCCACACTTTCTCCCGACGAACTCATCAATCCATACAACGCAGCCACTGGCAATCCACTCGTGAAGCGCCCTACCAAGCACTGGTACCTTCCGCTCAACGACTACCAGCCTTGGCTCGAGAAGTGGATTCTCGAAGAGCATAAGGAATGGCGACCAAACGTATATGGCCAATGCAAGTCGTGGCTCGACGGAGGTCTGCGCCCACGTGCCGTAACACGCGACCTCGACTGGGGTATTCCTGTTCCCGTAGAAGGAGCAGAGGGCAAAGTGCTCTACGTGTGGTTCGATGCACCTATCGGCTACATCTCCAACACGAAGGAGCTCTGCGATGCACACCCCGAACTGGGCACATGGCAGCAGTGGTGGCAAGACCCAGAAAGCCGCCTCGTCCACTTCATCGGCAAGGACAACAGCGTCTTCCACTGCATCGTCTTCCCATCCATGCTCAAGGCACACGGCGACTACAACCTGCCTGATAATGTGCCATCGAACGAGTTCCTCAACCTCGAAGGCGACAAGATTTCCACCTCGCGCAACCATGCCGTTTGGCTCAACGAATATCTCGAAGAAATCCCTGGCAAACAGGACGTGCTTCGCTATGTGCTCACAGCCAACGCCCCAGAGACGAAGGACAACGACTTCACTTGGAAGGACTTCCAGGCTCGCAACAACAACGAGCTCGTGGCTGTCTATGGCAACTTCGTCAACCGTGCCCTCCAGCTAACACAGAAGTACTACAACGGCATTGTGCCTGAGTGTGGCGAACTCACCGACACCGACAAGGCAACACTCGACGAGTTCAAGGATGTGAAGCAGGATGTGGAGAAGTTGCTCGACAACTTCAAGTTCCGTGATGCGCAGAAAGAGGCGATGAATTTGGCTCGCATTGGCAACAAGTACATTGCTGACGAAGAGCCTTGGAAGGTCATCAAGACCGACCCAGAGCGCGTGAAGACCATCATCTACATCTCCCTCCAGCTCACTGCCAACCTTGCCATCGCCTTCGAACCATTCCTCCCATTCTCGTCGAAGAAACTCCGCGAGATGATCAATATGGAATCGTTCCGTTGGGAAGACCTTGGCAGCACCGAACTCCTTCCTGCTGGCAAGCAACTCGCCAAGCCTTCACTCCTCTTCGAAAAGATTGAAGACGATGTCATCCAGTTCCAGCTCGACAAACTGGAAGCCACTCGCAAGGCTAACCTCGCTGCCAACGCAAAGGCTAACCCAATCAAGGAAACCATCAGCTTCGACGACTTCCAGAAGCTCGACATCCGCGTGGGAACTGTCCTTGAGTGCGAGCGCGTGCCAAAGATGAAGAAGCTTCTCAAGTTCCTCATCGACGACGGACTCAACAAGCGTACTATCGTCAGTGGCATCAGCCAGTGGTACGAACCTGAGCAACTCGTCGGCAAGCAAGTGCTCTTCGTTGCCAACCTTGCTCCACGTGAGTTCAAGAACGGCCTCGTCAGCGAAGGCATGATTCTCTCCGCCGAGGATTGGGATGGTACCATCAGTGTCACCACCGTAGAGCACAACGTCAAAGCCGGCTCTCAGATTAGCTAAACACTCCTCCTATATAATAAAGAACGAAGAGTGAAGAAAGAAGAAAGTGCATCCACTTCTTCTTTCTTCACTCTTCATTTTTTCATTCATCATCCTTCAGCCACCGTTTGCTTCGGTTTTGCCGAAGCCATTCTTCATCCAACAACTCCTTCACAATCCCGTCCTTGTTCAGAATGAAGGACTTTATATCTCTGTAAATATAGCAATCTTCGTATGACGTGCTTTTCAGCTTTCCGTCTTCCACCACCAAGATGTCGGCATCGGGATAAGCGAGGATGACGGGCGAATGAGTGGCGATGATGATTTGGGAACCTGCCTTCACTGCTTCTTTCATCCAAATCAGGAATCGCAGTTGATTGATGTACGAAAGGGCGGCTTCGGGCTCGTCGAAGATGTAAAGTCCACGGCTTTTCAGACGATGATTGAAAAGCGCCATAAAGCTCTCGCCATGCGATTGCTGGTGAAGACTCACACCACCATAGCTCTTCAGCAAATCAGGCCCCAACCTATCCACCTCAGAAGCCACATTATAGAAACTTTCCGCACGGAAGAAAAACGCATTCCTGTAACTCACATCGGCACGGATGGCACGCAATTCCTCATGCAGTCGCGAATGAGTGGGCATGGTGCTGAACCTGAAATTCTTGCTACCTCCTTCGGGATTCATGCCCAAGAGAGCAGCCATCGCTTCCAGCAAAGTCGATTTGCCCGAACCGTTCTCACCCACAATGTAGGTCACACTCTTGTGAAATTCCAACGTGCTCAGTTCGCGCACCACAGGCAGGTTGAACGGATAGCCGTCCGCGTCTGAAGCCTTGTGCTCATTCCTGATGGCACGCAGAAATATGTTTTGTCCGTCAATGTTCATCGCTATTCATTCTAATAATAGATACGTATTTCAGGCATTTCACCTCTCCATACCTTCTTTCTGTGCGAAAGTGAAAGACCTATATGAAACTAATTTTCAGGCATCCAACAAGAAATTTCCAACTTGCCGAAATAATCTTCGTGGAAAAGCTTTCCGTGTGCAATCCGTGGTTTGGTTTCTACACGGAAGGCTTTTCCGTGTAGAAACCAAACCACGGATTCAAGTTTATTCCCCATACCATCTTTTTTTGATTCGGAACGGAGGCAAGTTTGGAAGGGCATTCACAAGAGAATTATTGCTATATGATACAAAGAGAGGATACACCTCACTCTTGATGAATCCAGAGTAGATGCATCCTCTTTTTCGTCTTTCGTCAGTGCTGTCCCCTACTTGGTGGAGAAGCTGTAACCCGTTTTGGATTTCTTGGTAGTACTCTTCGTGGAGCTCTTGGTGGATTTCTTCGACGTGGTAGTCGCTGGCGTTGCAGTGCCTGTTGCCTGACGATAGTATTGCAGCGCTTCAGGCAGGTGCTTCTGAATGTCGCTGATGCGCTGAGCATCACTTGGGTGCGACGACAAGAATTCTGGGGTAGAGTTCTGTGAACTCTGTGCCATGCGCTGCCAGAACGTAAGGGCATAGTTAGGGTCGTAGCCTGCCATAGCTGCGAACACAAGTCCCATCCAGTCAGCTTCGCTCTCGTTGCTGCGTGAATAGTGCAACTGTCCAAGACTGCTGCCCAATCCATAGAGTGAAGTCACCGTGTTGGTGGTATTGGCATTGACACCTGTTGCAGCAAGCACTCCACTGAGAATCTGTCCACCATACTGAGCACGCACTTCCTTACTCATCTGTTCAGCACTGTGTTTTGCCACAGCGTGAGCGATTTCGTGTCCCAGCACGATAGCAAGTCCTTCGTCGGTCTGTGTGAGCGGCAGAATTCCTTCATACACCACAATCTTTCCGCCTGGCATACAGAATGCATTGGCACTCTTGTCCTGTACCAAGTTGAACTCCCACTTGAAGTTGTTCAATTCTGCGGCAAAACCATTATTGCGCAAATAAGTCTCCACAGCCGTTGCCAAACGCTGACCGACACGCTTCACTTGTGCTGTCTTGGTGGCATCCGTACTTGCCTTGGCTGTCTTCATGTACGTGGTGTATTCCTGACTGCTCAGACTCAGCATCTGGGCATCATCGACCAACAGCTTGTGCTTGCGTCCCGTAATTGGAACCGTGCTGGTTGTACCGCACGAAGCGAGAATGATGGCAGCGAGTACCATCATGATTCTTGAAATAAATCTCTTTGATTTCATGTTATTATCTGTTTTAGTTAATTAGTTCTTGATTTTTCACTTTTCACTTCTCACTTTTCACTCTATTTGATTTCCAGTTCCACTGGGCAATGGTCGCTGCCCATAATCTCCGTGTGAATCTTGGCATCCTTCAGCTGTTCACAGAACCGTTGGGAAATGAGGAAGTAGTCGATGCGCCACCCTGCATTCCGTTCGCGAGCATTCATGCGATAGCTCCACCACGAGTAGATGTTCTCCGTGTCTGGATAGAAGTATCGGAATGTGTCCGTGAATCCCGCATTCAGCAGTGCAGTCATCTTCTCGCGCTCCTCGTCAGTAAATCCTGCACTGAACTGGTTTGTCTTGGGATTCTTCAGGTCGATTTCCTCGTGCGCCACATTCATATCGCCACACACAATGACGGGTTTCTTCTCATCAAGTTTCAGAAGAAATGCACGGAACGCATCTTCCCACGTCATGCGATACGGCAGACGCTTCGGGTCCTTGCGCGAGTCATTGGTTTGCGAATTGGGCGTATAGACCGTAACGAGGTAGAAGTCGGGCATTTCGAGCGTGATGACACGTCCTTCGTGGTCGTGCTCTTCCACTCCCATGCCATACTGCACACTCAGCGGTTCATGCTTCGTGTAAATGGCTGTGCCCGAATAGCCTTTTTTCTCGGCATAGTTCCAATAGGAGCGATAACCAGGGAATTCCAAATCGAGCTGCCCCGCCTGCATCTTCGTTTCCTGCAAGCAGAAGAAATCGGCGTCGAGGTCGAGGAAAATCTTCTCGAATCCCTTGCCTACACAGGCACGCAGCCCGTTCACATTCCAGGAGATTAGTTTCATATTTAATTTTTAACTTTTAATTTTCAATACACTTCATGCCAGTTTCAAGTTTAGCTTCACTGAGCTAATGCTTCATTCTACTCCCCTCGCCCTTTGGAGAGGGGTTGGGGGTGAGGCCTTTCACTTTCAACTGATACCCTTTTCCTCTCTCCGCTTCGATGTCGAGGTCGGTGTTTTCGTGAATCACCGCTTTCAGTCGGCGAATCAGTGTGTAAAGTGACTCGTTGGCATCGTCCTTCTTGGGCCATAGCTTTTGGCAAATGTCAGTTTGGTTCAAGCGATGACTATCCTCTGCGAAGAACATCTCCATCACTTGCTGTTGCATAGGGGTGAATTTCACTTCTTTCGAACCACTCAAAAACCTTTGTCGTTCGGGGTCGAAACTCAAATTGCCTATGGTCACAAAGTGCCGAGCCAGCATTTGTGCCTCCCTTTTTCGGAAATAGTGAGCAGAGAACAAAGCCCAAAGCACCGCCAAGAGGGTCAGTGCAAATGAATATCTCTGATTGGACAAACTGAAAATCGTTGCTACATTCTGCTTCACGTTCCAATCCACTTTCAATTGCTCACCATCCGTCATGTTGAACGACAGATACGCCACATCCTTCAATTCGCTGATGGAAATGTGGTTTCGGAAATCCCGAATCGTGTCCGTCACCACAATCTGTTTGCTCTGTTGCTGAGCCAAAGCCTCTTGCAAGGCTTGGTTCAAATCCATCTTCACATCGAGTGCTGTCAATTGATAACTTCCGAATCCCGTCAGCAAGGCCGACGAGAGCAACAAACTGAAAACCACTATGGCAGAACGAGGAGACATTTTGAGTTTAAAGTGAAAAGTGAATAGTGAAAAATAGACATATCACTGCAAAAATACGGCAAAACGACGAATTCACCAAGAAATTTCTCACCAAATATGTCCTAAAAATCCTGATGTCAGCGAAATGTCAGTTTCTTGTCAGTCGATGTTTGCATCTTCTTCCTCTCTTTTCCCTACTTTTGCCGCATCAAATTGATTTTGTTATGAATAATTTTATGATGAAGCTACTTTTTTTTTTCGCTTTTCACTTTTCGTTTTTCACACTTTCGGCTCAGTCCGAAAAGTCAGTCCAACTCGATGAGGTAAAAATCAATTCAGCCCGAGTAGTGGAGAAACCCGACCGCAAAATCTTTTTCCCTACATCGCAGCAGTTGGAGAGTTCCACCTCGGGCTTCAGTCTCCTTTCCAAACTGTCGTTGCCTTACCTCACAGTGAATGAGGTGGCGCTGACGATTACGGCACCTGCCACGATGGGAGGTGTGCAAGTGCGTATTAACGATGTCATTGCTTCTACCAACGACCTCCTATCGCTTGACTTACAGGCTGTTCAGCGTGTGGAATACATAGACCGTCCTGGTTTGCGTTATGGAGAGGACCTCGGTTTTGTCATCAATATCATCACGCGTCGTGCCGAAAGTGGATATGTTTTGGGCACCCGCATCGCTCAATCCATCACCTCTCTTATCAATAATGATATGGTTTATGGAAAGTATAATGTGGGGAAGAGCGAGTGGAGCATTGACTACAATCTCGCTTATTCCAATTTGAAGGGAACTCGAAACGAAGAACAGACAGACTATAGACTGGCGGATGGTTCCATCTATCATGTGCAGCGCAGAGACCTCTCACATCATACCCAACAACTCGGTCAGAATCTTCAGCTTCGTTACAACCTAAGCGACTCTCTCCGTGTGTTTCAAACAACACTCCGTGGCAAACTGTCGGACATCAAAAAATCTCGAATTCATCGGGAAATTTCCACGCCTGAAGGTCTTTCTTACGCTGACATCAATTCTCCTGATAAGTCCGCATCTCCTGCTCTCGACATCTACTATTTTCGCCATCTCGCTCCTCATCAGTCTCTAACTCTCAATGCCGTGGGTACTTACATCGGTTCCGACTACGACTATTCCTACAACGATTATGCTTTCCATACCGATGGTTCCGCCTATTCACTCCAGACTGAAGCACTATATGAAAACCTTTTGAAGTCTTTCACACTCTCCGCAGGCTTGCAATGGAATCAGAAATACACCGACAACCGCTATACGGGTTCTGCTGTGGCTCAGACGGGCATTCGTCGTGGCGATGTGAATGCCTTCACTCAAATCCAAGGTAGTTTGGCACAGTTGCAATACGTAGCAAACATTGGGATGTGTCATCAGCACTATCACCAAGGAGACTATCAGCGTAACAATCAGTTTTTCCGTTCCAAGCTGAGCCTTTCCTATCCGCTGTCGTCCTTCTGGTCCTTGAACTACGATTTCTCTTATAAGCCCTATCTGTCCATCTTGGCAGCCACAAGCGATGTGGGAGTGATGCGGAACGAACGGGAAGTCAACTTGGGCAATCCTGACTGCCGTTCTTGTCGTCAGATGGAGCATACCCTTTCGCTCGACTTTGAGTCGCCCCATCTCTATAATTCCTTCTCTGCCTTCTATCGTGGCAATCGCCATGCCTACATGCAGAAAATCTTTCGCACCGCCGACAATCTCTTTGTTTTCACTCGTGCCAATCAGCGCGACATCAAGTTCTTCTACCTTAGCAACTACACCAATTATCAAATCATCCCTGACCACCTCATTGCCACCTTCAACATCATGCTGGCTCGCATGTGGAACTATGGCGACGACTACACGCATTGTTACACCGCTTGCAACTACCAAGCCATGCTGCAAGCCTACGTGGGACGCTTCTCCTTCGATGCATCTTTTGACAACGGCTACCGCTTCTTGGAAGGCGAATCAAACGGCATCAATGGTTCCGACCTCACCCTTTCTGCCACCTACAAGCACAAGGCAATGAGTCTTTCCCTTGCCTGCCAAGGCTGTTTCACTTCCAACCACTTAGGCAATCGCACCCTTGTCCTCAATCGTGATGTGCACAAGCAGTTCACCTCCCGCTCCACGGACTATGGCAACCTCCTCACCCTCACTTTCACTTATCGTTTCTCTCAAGGTCGCAAATATCAATCCCCAACCCAACGTCTCAACCACTCCGATTCCGACTCCGGCATTCTGAAAAACTGATTCGTAAAATTGGATAAAATCGAGATTCCCAGATTTGCTCCTCTATTGTGCGTGGCTTCTGATTGCTCATTACTATTTATATAAAAGGTGACCCGCCAGCAGGTCTACGGGATGCCGACGGGTTCTGTTATCTTTTTATTCGGACGAGTTATCCAAACAATATCTAAATTCGTATGTAAATATAGTGTATTTTCTTGAATTATGCAAGATTTCGATTAGTTTTTTGAAGAACGGTTCGCGCATATAGCGTGGGCTGGTTACTCCTTCTCAGTTCAAGGCAATTCCTACGGCCTCCATTAGAAGAAGTGGTATATCAGTGCCACGCTTCTAAATGTAAATCATTAAATGCCGATAAGGTACTGTGTAGGCTGCGTTATATAATATGGGTACAGAAGGACTATTTCTATCAATTGACCAGCTTGCTGAGAACATCGTTTCTTCTTTCAATGCAGATGATAGGGCAACACTTAAGGAAACGGCAAAGTTTATGCTTCATAAAATGAAACATCATGAAGGTATGTTCTCGGTTGTTAAACGTCCATACATAGTTGCCAAGAGTCTTTATTTCATGCTGACAGAAGACTATTTATCTACAGAAGAACAGATGTCTGTTGTCAAGTTAGTTTACTTTTGTCTGCTTAACAACTATCTCAACAATTGTGATAGCAAATATGGTGATGCAGGTTATGAAGATTTAGTCTCAGGAAGTGAGCTTGCTCTTGTGTTGTTTTCTATGCAGAATCAGTTCCTAATGTATTCCGTTATAGCAGGTCAGGCAGGATATATTAATCCTGAAACACATCTGCGTAACCAAATGCTTTTATTTGGTGGAATTGTAAAAGAAGCGGAGATTGCTCATATCAATTTCCCTTTGGAGGATATTATCAACAAGTACTTTGTGGATATTTTCAAAGAGTTACGTCCTCATTTGCCTATCGGTGAACAATTAACAGCAATTAAAGAGCAAAGTACACCGGTAATTAAAAGCATCAAGAGGGACATTAGCTTTAACTTTAAGGATTTAGACGACTTTTAAACTATGATTTGGTTTATACTTGCGATTATATTCGCCATATTGGCATTTTACTTTCATAACACTGCTGATAAAATAGAGAACTCTACCAAGAGTAATCCTCAGCCCTCGTATGCCGCACCTAAATCGAAAACATATTGGGAATCATTCAAGGAAAGTAATCCTACTAAGGCGAAAGAAATAGAAACTCTTTGGGGGCTCGATTTCTCTGCACTTAGTGATAGGGATGCAAGAGAAAAGAAAGAAACGCTTGAACGATTGAGTAAGGGCATGAATTGTTCTATATCTCAAATTAAGGAAAACTATTTGAAGGAGATAGAGAAATATCCTGCTCGTCTAATTCCTCAAATGATTGAATCCACTAGCAGGGAGTCGTCTAAGGAAATGGAAACATTCCATATAGGAAAGGGCAACACTGCATCAGCCTTGATGGTTAAATGGTTAAAGGAACGACACAAGGAATTGGGGGCACCAGATGCGAATATTTCTGCGTCGGCATCTGAAAAGGAAATGGAGATTGCAAAGTCATACTTCCCCTATACAAAGATTGAGGATTTGCAAGAGCGAATCAAATCATTAAGGGAAATGTCTGAACTGTTCAAATGCCCAATAGAAGACCTTGAAAAGCTCTATAAAGATGATGTGATGAGTAAATATGATGGCACGTATGAAAATTTCCATTATCTACCTAAAGCATATAAATATATGGCCAATCAAGCCTATGAAGTCGCACCGCGAGTGATGCTAAAACCAGAGAACACTTCATATGGTATAATGTGCGATTGGCTTTCTGACATCATGGAAGCAGAAAGACATAAGTTCCTTGATAGTGGGCAAGCCAGATGTCCTTACTGTCATAGCACCAATGTGAAGTTGCTGATGTTTGCTGATGCATTTAAGTGCAATTCATGTAATAGACGATTTGGCGGTTTATAAAAGTAATAATTATGGGACTATTTAGTAGAACAAGGAAACCGATTCCTCCATACGACACTTTAGAGCCTGAGCAAAGGTACGCATTGTATTTCTTATTGGAATACCTAACGACAAGGGGAACTATCCCATTGCACGAAATGTCATTCGCCTTACAGTATTTGGAGAAAGCCGCTATCTATTTCGGTATGACAAAACGGCAAATAGAAGAATTCAAGCCATTTTACAATACCTATGAAAAGATTGTGCCGTACATTAAGCAAATCAAGAACAGGCAGATTTTGGAGTTTATGATTAGTAACTGCTCCAACATCTTCATCCTAATGGATAGAAGCGATGAGCACAAGCGCATAGGAGCACAAGCGTATAAACTATACGAGGAACTGGGTTTCCCTTATGACGAAGTGAGATACATTGTTAACAAATATAAGTATAGAACGGATATATAATAATGAAATGATATAATTCCAAATGATAATACAAACAACACACAAATAGTAAAAATATGAAATGATTTATTGCGATTCTTTTAACAATGTCATCTATTGTGGCATTTGCTCAGCAGTTGGATGGGTACAACTGCATTTATTTAAACTCTCATAAAAATAATCAAAGGGGGTTTGATGACAGAATAAAGGCTTCTTTTGAAAACAAAGGGTTTAAAGTCGTTACTTCTTATTTGAATTCTTTTTTGTTGGATTTGTTATTCTATGCTTTCGTGAAAGGAAAAAATAAAGGAGGAGCAATTCTATTGATTTCTAGCTCCTTGTCCCTTGTTATAGCTTATGTATCTTATGTAGACTATGCCCTATCCCAAACTGCTCCTTGAACCATTGGCAATGGGTGTTTGATTAATTTGCAGGAACAGATTGTGCTTGTCGTCCATTATCACCTTTTCCAAAACGTTATTTGCAAGCGCATTTCCTTCCATCTCTTTTCTTGTAACTGTTCAGCGAATATTATAAAGAAGTGTCCTGTCGAGCAGAAATTCTACTTTGAAATGAGCATCGGAAAAATGTAATGTATTTCTGTGAATGTCCGCCCTCTGTTCAAGAGATTCACAATTATTATCGTTACAAGCTCTGCTACAGTATTTGTAGCATCAACAGCTTTTTTGAAATAAATGTCCTTCTTACACTCCCACAAAGTCCAGCGCATTACGCTTGATGACAAGCGGATAACGTTCGGGGTGGCGAAGACTATCGATTTCGAGGTCTACATCAAGGTCGGGCCACTCGATGGCTTCAGGACCACTCATCTGCACGTTTAGCACGCTCCGGATGGGTGCATCTTGCATCCACGGGATGCGGTTGTATGAGAGGAAATAGTCATGACCAAGCACGGAGAGCATGATGCCCTGCGCATTAATCATCAATACGTTTGCCGATGTGTTGTCGGAATTGTTCTTTGAAGTTGTCTGCATATTTCTCTACGAGTCTTTTGATTTCGTTTAACTTATGTTCGGGGATTCCCGAATTCTTAGCCAGTTCCACGTGTGGCTCAAGCCAGAACTTGGCTTCCTGTCGGTCATAAAGCACATGAATGTGCATTCGTTCCTCCTCATTGGAGTATATCTTGAATGTATATTCGTTCTCGCGTCGGAATACTGGACTCATAATTACTTGTTATTTGGGTGTAAATATACGAAAAGATTTCCAAATAATGGGTGTTTATAGAGAAAATATGCAAAAACAGGTATTTTAGCCAAGATAGGGACAAGAAAAAAGGAGCAAATTATAGATCACTCGCTCCTTTTATCAAATTAACGCCTAATTCCCTTACTTTGCTCTTCCCCTAATCCGTAGCTATGTGGTGCAAGGTAAATAGAGTGCCATCGGTACGACGGATAAGCTGGTTCTTTCATGCCTCCGGTATTTTTAGCGGACACCAATAATCCGCAATATCTTTCAGAGCAATCACTCCAAAGTTCAAACTATTCGAACTAATCTTATCGCAATTGGGAAAAAATCTCTATGGAAAACTTATCCGTATAAATGGAAAACCTTTCCGTATAAACGGAGAACTTTTCCGCGTACACGGAAAACTTTTCCATAGAGTTTTTTTCTCATGCGAAGGAAGTTTTTAGTAATGATAAAAAAATTATTATGTACCAAGTTGTTTTTTAATCGTTACTAAAAGAACTTATTGTTTGCTAAAAAGGAATGGTTTGTGAATATTTTTCTTTATTTTTGCACATCTTATCGATAAAAGGAACGAGCAATGCAGAAACTTCTGAAATATGTGCTGATATTCGCGATGTGCTTCACCACGTCGATTGCCCTTGCCCAAGTTGATGTGCAAGGAAAGGAGACGAAGGGCATGGACTCAAAGGACACTCAGCAGGAAGAGCAACTACGCGCGGACTCCATCGCTGCATTGCCCAAAACGATGGAGATGGACAGGCCATCGATGATACTGAATCGGAAAGATAGGGATTCGGAGGAATTGCAACTAAAACTCTTCACCAACGCTGCTGCACAGTCCCTGAATGATGCACCTTCCCTACATTTGTGGAAGGGAGCATTCGTGGGTGCAAGTGGTTCTATCGTCACCATGCCAGGCATGATGGACGTGGAATCGGGAAGCGTGTCGCTCTATCAGGAATTGAACAAGAACCTGTCGTTCGAGGTGTCGGGCTTGGCCAACAAATACTGGATGCCCGGGCAATTCTCCTTGCAGAAACAGTTTGGCGTGGGTGGTAGTGTAAACTATCGAGTCAATTCACACATTTCGCTTCATGCTTACGGCAACTATTACGGACGAAACCCAATGATGGGACCTGCCATGTTTCCCTACATGAACACAAATTCCTACGGTGGCTTCGCCAATGTGCAGTTCAGTTCCCGCTTCCGCACGGAGGTAGGTGTGCATCGCTATTTCAGTCCACTTACTGGGCGGTGGGAAACCGACCCGATTATTCGTCCTTACATCAAGGTTGGTAAATCAAAAACCGAAATCGGTGGTATCGACTTCGGTTATTTGCTCAAAGCATTAATCATTGGTTCACGTGAAAGACAAATGCAACCGCAAATGATGGTGCCAAATCCTACTGCAACACCAGCACCTGCTCCCAGTGGAGTGCATCGGTTGAAGTAAAGGCTCCCCGAGGGGGAGGGAGGAACGTGAAGTGTGAAGTGTGAAGCGATGCTGTACGGATGGAGGTTTTCGTTCTAATCATCATGCTTCATTGGCTATAGCCGATTATCATTCGCGACTCGGCATAACTGAAGCACATGCTTCGTTCTGCTCTCACTGCTCTGATAATTCTTCATTTAATCAGTCAGTTTACGATATTTCACGCGGGTTGGTTCTTCGCGTCCCAATCGTTTGAGTTTGTTCTGCTCATACTCTGAGTAGGAGCCTTCGAAGAAGAACACATTGGAATCGCCTTCGAAGGCGAGGATGTGGGTGCAGATGCGGTCGAGGAACCAACGGTCGTGACTGATGATGACGGCACAGCCAGCGAAATCGTCCAAACCTTCCTCGAGTGCACGAAGGGTATTCACATCGATATCGTTGGTAGGCTCATCGAGCAACAGCACATTACCTTCCTCCTTCAGCGCCATCGCCAACTGAAGGCGGTTGCGCTCACCACCCGAAAGCACGCCACAAAGCTTCTGCTGGTCAACTCCAGCAAAGTTGAAGCGGGAGAGATAGGCACGGGCATTGACATCGCGTCCACCCATGCGAATGAGTTCGTTGCCTCCAGAAATCACGTCATACACACTCTTGTTCGGGTCGATGCTCGTGTGCTGTTGATCGACATAGGCAAGTTTCACGGTCTCACCCACTTCGAACGTACCGCTATCAGGCTTTTCCAGTCCCATAATCAATCGGAAAAGCGTGGTCTTTCCCGCACCGTTTGGTCCAATCACACCAACAATGCCGTTTGGCGGCAGCATGAAGTTGAGGTCGTCGAATAGCAACTTGTCGCCAAAAGCCTTTGCCACGTGCTGTGCCTCAATCACCTTGTTGCCGAGTCGCGGACCGTTTGGAATGAAGATTTCGAGTTTCTCCTCTTTCTCCTTCACAGTCTCGTTCAGGAGCTTGTCGTAACTGTTCAGACGCGCCTTACCCTTGGCTTGTCGTGCCTTTGGAGCCATGCGAACCCACTCCAGCTCGCGCTGCAAAGTCTTACGTCGTTTGCTTTCTGTCTTTTCCTCCTGAGCCAGTCGCTGTGCCTTCTGCTCCAACCAACTGCTGTAGTTGCCCTTCCACGGAATACCCTCGCCTCGGTCGAGTTCGAGAATCCAACCAGCCACATGGTCGAGGAAATAGCGGTCGTGAGTAACGGCAATCACCGTTCCCTCATACTGCTGCAAATGCTGTTCGAGCCAATCAATGGATTCCGCATCGAGGTGGTTGGTAGGCTCATCAAGCAGCAGCACGTCGGGTTTCTGAAGCAACAGACAGCAGAGTGCCACACGACGACGCTCACCCCCACTGAGGTGCTCCGTGAGCTGGTCGCCTTCAGGACAGCGCAGTGCATCCATTGCACGTTCCAGTTGATTGTCGAGGTTCCATGCATCAGTGGAGTCGATGATGTTCTGCAATTCCGCCTGCCGAGCGAAGAGCTGTTCCATCTTGTCAGCGTCCTCGTAGTATTCAGGCAGTGCAAACTTCTGGTTGATGTCCTCGTATTCATTGAGAGCATCCACAATATGCTGCACTCCCTCCTGAACGATTTCCCGCACGGTCTTCGTCGGGTCGAGGTATGGGTCCTGAGGCAGATAACCTACCGAATAGCCTGGAGAAAACACCACTTGTCCTTGATATTGTGTGTCAAGACCAGCGATGATTTTCATAAGTGTGGATTTACCCGCACCGTTCAAACCGATGATACCGATTTTTGCTCCATAGAAGAACGAGAGGTAGATATTCTTCAGCACTTGCTTTTGGTTTTGCTGAATGGTTTTGCTCACTCCCACCATGGAGAAGATGATTTTCTTGTCGTCAACTGTTGCCATAGATAATAAGATGTGTGTTGTTTTCTGCAAATGTACGCAATAAAAACCGATTAGCCAATCAAAGCCAAAAGAAAAAAACTTTGAGCAGAAAAAAGGACGAATCCATCGAGAAAAAACGAAAATGTAACAAATCCAAAATTTCTTGTTACA